>JBIKQN010000390.1:0-2594 GCA_044349615.1 Phycisphaerales bacterium | reverse complement strand
GCCATATCACCAGCCTTGTAATCCTGAGCGTCTTCCACCACTGTTGGAGTGATCAGGAAGATGATCTCTTGCTTGACCATCTGGCTTGAAGCGCCGCTGAATGCTCCTGGAATGAGATCTCCAAGACCAGGAATCTGACGATTGGTTACCTGCGACTGCTCCTTGAAGAGCCCGCCCAAGATGATCGTTTGGCCGCTTTTCACCCGCACGTTCGTGCGTAACTCCTGAGAAATTTCATCAGGAACTGTGGCTTTGCCACCACCTGCGGCGTCAATATCTTTAATCCGCGCAGTACTGACCTGTGGTGCAAGCTCCAGTCGAACCATTCCATCTGGTGAAACGAATGGACGGAAGATGAGCTTTACACCAACGTCAAGGTATTTCACCTCCTGCGTGGTGCTAGTCTGCGTCTGCGTTGTAGAAAGATATGCAATGCGCTCGCCAATGAGCACCTGCGCCCGTTGGCGATTGAGCACCGTGACGGTCGGGCGGGCCAAGACCGTTGTGTCCACTACTTGGTCAAGCATCTGCAGGAATACGGCCACATCATTAGTCATCACACCCACCTTAGCTGTCGGCGGTGGCGCACCAGTTGCTGAGGGATAAAGCGAAGCTTGCGAAGCTGTTGAGGGAGTGGAAGGCTTAAGCAGTCCGTCTTTGACATCATCAAACGCCAGAAGTGGCGAAGTAACGCTCGAGAAGTCAATGTTGCCAACCACAGAGATATCCATGCCGAATGCAGTGTCATCGGTGAGATTCACCGTGAGGATGGTGGCTTCCACCCGCACCTGCTTGGGTGGCGTGTCGAGTTCGGCGATCAGCGTCTTGACCTGTGCGATGTTCTCAGGGAAGTCATTGACCATGACCTTTGCAGAGAAAGCGAAACTGTCCGCGCCACCATTCTCGAGCGTGGGCTGATAGCCCGGCTCCACCTTGCCAAGCGCAACGGCGGAGCCACCTTCAGTCAGAATCGGCTTCACGAAAGCAATGGCATCGTCCGCGGACAGAAACTGCAAGGTGAATACCTCCGCCTCGCGATTTCGCTCAGCGTCCACTTCACCCTGCGTCTTCACGTAAATGAAATCGCCTTCACGGCGCCATGCCAATCCGTTGACATTCAGGATCGCATTCAGCGCGTCTTCAAGCGGCACGTCATACAAGTTCACCGTGACAACACCGCGAACCTTGTCGCTGGCAACGATGTTCTGCCGTGCCTTAATAGATATGAGTTCCAGAAGTTTGGAGACATCGATTGCCTGTGCGCTCAGCGAAAATCGACCTTCGCTAGTGACATCGACCTTGGCATCGGGCTTTCGGTTTGCAGGCGTAGCACTAGCGGGGCCTGTCGGTACCCCAGGCGCGACCAGCACATCGGGCGATGGCGGTCGACCACCCGGACCAGTAAGCGGCGTAGATACGCCCCCCTGTCCCGCATTCGGACCAGGAACACCCCACACAGAAGGCTTGAGGTCTGCAGTTGGGTCAGAGCCTGGATCATCCGTTGGTGTGGGCGCTTGGGGCTCTTGCTGCGCGGCTCCAGTCTTTGCACCTGTAGCGCCGACTGATGTTGCGCCCTTGACAGAAATTGATGTCACTGGCGCAGTGGCAGGCACTGCTACTGGTGCCGTACCTGATGCCGCGGCGGGTGAAGATGATGGTGCAGCGCCTGCGGCTCCTTGAGACGTCGCTTGAGCGCGCGCCACAGATGCAACTGCAAGCGTTGTGCCGATAGCAGCGCACCACGCTGATCGTGCAAGAGGAGATGCTGGTGAAGTGTGTTCGTTGGTTGTTGCCATAGGTGCGCTCCAGCTGGCGAAACATCACGCCGACGCCCTGATATGGAATCAGGCGACTCTATGAGGAGTAATCGGCCTTCATGGGGTCCGAACTCTTGTCGATCATCAAGGTGACTGATAAGTAACAGTCAAGTCCCCAGTGAAGGGGTCAAGAACTATTTGTGCCCGCTCCGGACCGTCCGAATTAGAGACATAGACGGTGGGCACCGGATCCATGACACCACCAAATGGACCAAATGTGATGTCCCGCGAACCACTTGAGGAGATGAGCAGCCCCGCAGCAATCTCTGCCCTCCCACTGCCAAATGTCGTCCGCAGGGGACCATTCGGACCAGTGAGTGCGATGTCTGGTGCACTTGCGTGAGCCAGGTGGTAACTAGAACCCTGTGCTGAAATGCGAAGCAACACCGGATCGGCCGGCGTGGAAAGCGCCACGCTCCGCGCATAGCCAAGATCTGCTTCAAGCAGTCGAACACCAGCATCCACTTGCTCGAACCGGCTGCCACCGAACATGTCGATCGCCAATCCTGCCATGACGCCAACAATGACGGCGGTGATCAGCATCTCAATCAACGTGAATGCACGGCGATGATTCATCAGCGAGCTGCCTCCGCATTGAATCCGTAGGTCACGATTCGCGAAGGGAACATGTCTTCTGGATCACCACCGCGAGACGGGGCACGGCCCTCCGTGAATCCAGTCACAAGGTCAAGCGCGTGGTCATAGAAGAAACTTGCCGTGTCATAGATCAACAAATGATTTGCTGCCACACGCCCATAGACCTGCGTTCGACCAAAG
>JBIKQN010000389.1:0-2600 GCA_044349615.1 Phycisphaerales bacterium | reverse complement strand
GACGAACGAGTCTCGGGTGCCAACCGGACGAACAGTTTCGGTCGAGGCTAAGCGGAACCTGGTGGAGCGCAGCCGTCCGCGTCCGAGGGTCCCGCGCGCAACGGAGGATGCGGTGGACGACTCACCTCACATCACTACTCCCCGCGCCACGGAGCATGCGGTGGAATACACAACTCACTCCCCGCGGAAAATGGGGACAGGGGTGGACGGCACCTATTTATGGTTGGTGCGGGGTCGCTAACCTTTGGGGGCATGGCTGAACCTCGGCAGATCATTGTGCGCGCCCCCGCCAAACTTAATTTGGCGCTTTCTGTTGGCCCCCCCGATGCCGATCGCATGCACCCCATTGCTAGTTGGATGGTCACCACCGACTTTGCTGATGACCTTCATCTTCGCCGACTTGATGAAGGCCGCGACTCCCTCTATGCCATCATTTGGGCCCCAGACGCGCCCCGTACATCACTCATTGACTGGCCCATCCAGACTGACCTCGCCGTTCGTGCGCACCTTGAGCTTGAGCGCCACGTCAACAGGAAACTGCCGCTTCGAATGAAACTTGAAAAACGAATCCCCGTCGGCGGCGGACTCGGCGGTGGCTCAAGCAATGCAGCCGCGATGCTCCGCGGCGTAAACGAACTCTTCGATCTTGAGCTTGACCACTCAACGCTCGCTGAGATAGCCCGTCGCCTCGGAAGCGATGTTCCGTTCCTTGTTCGCGGCGGCAGTGCCCTCGTTGAAGGTCTCGGTGAGCAACTTGAACATCATGACACACTGCCGGACATTCATGCAGTCCTTGTGTTCCCCGCAATCGCCTGTCCGACTGGTCCCGTCTACGGAAAGTTTGACGCGCTCCGCCCAGATGCCATGCTGGAAAGCAGCCGAGTCCGGGCACTTGCTGCCATGGAATCGCTCACGCATGATGCACCCTTCAATGATTTAGCTGCCGCAGCCATTGCCGCGGCACCCGCCCTTGCCGACGAAATCCAGGAAGTACAGGAAGCCACGGCTCGTACCGTCCATGTCAGCGGAAGCGGAAGCACGCTCTTTATCTTGTGTTCAGGGCGGCTCGAAGCCGACCTCATCGCCGACCTCGTCCGAACACGTGCTGGCCTTCCAGCCGTGCCAGTCACCGTGCGCGGGCACTGATTATCACAGATGCGCCTGATCATCGGTCCACGCCTGCCAATAAGCAGAGCGTCATCCAATCGGGCTACCATGACCAACTCGACAAACTCAAGGATTGCAACATGAATACATCCGCCACAACCGGTCATTCCCCCGCTTCCACCTTTGTGCCCGCTGTCATTGATGGCAGCAAATGGTCCGCACTAGAGCCGTACTACTCACAGCTAGTTGGTCGCACCATTCATGATTGCTCCGCGCTTGAGCGACTGCTTCTTGACCGCAGTGAACTTGATGCCGCTGCGGAAGAAGCCGCCGCCAATCTCTACATCCAGATGACGCGTCACACTGATGACGAACTTGCGCGCAAGCGTTATCTGGAGTTCGTGGAGAATGTTGAGCCAGAACTAAAGAAGGTTGGCTTTGCCCTCGACCGCAAGATTGCCGAATGCCCATTCGCCCAACAACTTGACCAACAGCGCTACAGCGTCCTGCTCCGCAGCCTGCGCCGCTCCGTTGAACTGTTCTGCGAAGCAAATATTCCAATCGAGACTGAGGTCACCAAGCTTGACCAGAAGTACAGCGAAATCAACGGTGCCATGACCGTTACATTCGATGGCGAGGAACGCACGCTTCCACAGATGGCGCGTTACTTGGAAGAAACTGACCGCCCCCGCCGGCAAGCAAGTTGGGAGGCCGTCTCGGCTCGTCGCCTCAATGATGTCGATCGAATCAATGACATCTTTGATCACATGCTGACACACCGCCACCAGATGGCGCTGAATGCCGGATTCCCAAACTTCCGGGATTTCCAACACGCACGCCTGCAGCGCTTCGATTACACGCCTGCCGACTGTGCAATGTTTCACGAGGGTGCAGAGAAAGTATGCGTTCCGCTACTTCGCAAACTCAATGCAGACCGAGCAAAAGTGCTAGGAATTTCGGCACTCAAGCCATGGGACCTCAAAGTTGACCTCCACGGTCGCGCACCGCTCAAGCCATTCGAAGGCGCAGAAGAACTCGTCGATCGCTCAAGCGCCATCTTCCATCGCATGGATCCCGAACTTGGAACCATGTTTGACAGCATGCGCCAGGGAGATTGCCTAGACCTTGAAAGCCGCAAAGGCAAGGCACCAGGCGGATACCAGTATCAGCGCCAGCGCAGCCGTTCGCCATTCATCTTTATGAATGCTGCCGGATTGCACCGGGATGTCATCACCATGGTCCACGAAGCAGGTCATGCATTCCACAGCCTGCTGTGCGCCCATGACCCGCTGGTCTCCTATCGGAGCAGCCCTATGGAATTTGCAGAAGTAGCAAGCATGAGCATGGAACTGCTCACCTTCCCCTATCTTGAAGAGTTCTACTCTTCCGATGACGCCACCCGCGCACGACGCGACCATCTTGAGTCGCTCAGCACCATGCTCCCATGGATTGCCACTATCGACGCATTCCAGCACTGGGTCTATTTGAATCCC
>JBIKQN010000388.1:0-2601 GCA_044349615.1 Phycisphaerales bacterium | reverse complement strand
CTGCAGGCTCTT
The DNA here is from genome assembly GCA_044349615.1 of Phycisphaerales bacterium. Lineage (GTDB taxonomy): Bacteria > Planctomycetota > Phycisphaerae > Phycisphaerales > SM1A02 > UBA966. The sequence goes on along the minus strand of JBIKQN010000388.1, from coordinate 2,589 downwards.
CAGCGCAGCGAGTGCATCGGCCGCTGTGCGGGAGAGCGTCTCAAGGGTCTGGCGATCGGGTCCGTTCGAGTGCAACATGAACCGGGCATCATAAATCCACATGACAGCATTCGTTAAACACTTCCCGGACTTGGCGTGGTCCTAAATCCTCGATGTATGCGAACTTTATGGCTTGATTTGTGATTCAGACGATAGTGTCGAATCAATGAAATTGATTAAAAATCCTGTCGTTTCATCGCTGGGTAGATCCGTGTGGGTCATGCTCTGCGCTGCCGTCTTTGCCATGCCCGCCCGTGCCGGGAACGGCGTCTATGTTTCCTCCAACCCAAACGGCGCGAATTCGGTTGAGGCATACAGCCGTAACGTCAAGAGTGGCTTGCTCACCTATGTTGGGAGTTTCGATACTGGCGGCCGTGGACTGAAGGACATCAACGGTGCACAATCACATGCCCTAGCCGCAACGCGCACGCAGCTATTTGTTGTGAATCCGGGAAGCAATGACTTCACTACCTTTGCGCTTCGCAATGACGGTTCGTTGCTCTTCATGGGAGTGACTGGTTCCGGTGGTACGCGACCCGTGAGTATCACCGTTTCCGGCAATGTCATCTATGTCTTGAACCAAGGCCAACTTGGTGTTGCGCCAGCAAGTTGCAATGGCTTCACGATTGGCGATGATGGCCTACCAGTATCCATCGGAACCTACGACATCACGTACGAAGCCGAAGACATTCCGACCGATGTGTTCTTCACTCGAAACGGGGCACGATTGGTGGTGCTACTCAATGGCGCAGACGCTATTGACACATTCTCTGCCACGGCCGACGGCGCATTGACATTGAATCGCCGCTTAAGTGGCGTTAGCAATCCTGTGGGCGGCGCTATGTCGCCAGTGCAGCCATTCGTTGCGTTTGCAGCGCTTGACGACGGCACGTCGCCCCGAGTTGTTTCCATTCGCGCTACCGGTGTTGCGTTGCCAAGCATTGTGAGTTCCGCCGGTTTGCCAAGCACCATTTCTCCATGCTGGGCTGCGGCAACACCGAATGGCAAGAAGGTGTGGTCATCAAACTTTGCATCTGGTTCGCTCACGCTGTTCGCTGGAAAGTTAAATGGCAGTATTCAAGCGGTCAGTAGCTACGTGCCCGCTTCGAGCAGCCCGGGTTCGCTTGATGTGGCTGTTGATCAACGCGGAAAGTTCTTGTACCGACTGCGCGCCTTCAACCCCAGCGGCGGCGCTGCGCCCGTGCCGGTGATCGAGGCGCTGAAGATCACCAAGTCAACAGCAAACGGCGGAGTTCAGCTGGTGCAAACGGTTTCGTTGCCGTCCGATCTGCAGACCGCTTCACCGACTGGCATCGTGGTCACCGCACCCTAAAGACACAGCCCCAGCGAGTGCCGGGGCTGCGTGTTCAATCAAGTACGAAGCGGGTCGCTCGGAACCACTTAGCGACGGCGGCGACCAACCAGTCCAGCAACGCCGAGCAGCGCGATGGCTCCCGGAGTCGGGACTGCTCCACTGTAGACGTTGATGTTGTCCACACGGTTGGTGCCACCGGAGGCGGTGGTCACCGTCGACTGGATGCGGAAGATCACTGAGGCCTGTCCGGCCGCGGCGCTAAGGCCACTGACGGTGGTGGTGAATCCAGCCTGGTTGGTGTTTGAGTTCCAAGAAGTGGTACCGCTCCCAGCCAATCCCGCCTGAACAACTGAGTATGACGCGAGGACCGTACTAAAGTTTGCACCGCCATCGACGCTCATGAGTACAGCAAAGGTCGCCGGGCCGGTGCTACTGCGCGTCTGGTCAAACGAGAGCGTGATGGCCTCGGCGTAGCCAGTGGTGGAAAGGGATACTTGGAAGTAGTCACCAGTGGTCCAGTTGTTGGCGCTGAGCGAGTATGTCGAACCATTGCCAGCGGTTGAGGACCACGTCGTTGCGGCGGCTGCGTGGAAACCAGTGAGCGAAGTTCCCGCGGTGGCTTCGCCCAAGTCAGCGGCGCCGTAGGTGTAGTTGGTACCGGTCGTGGCAGCGGCCACGGCGGTCGACATCGACCATCCAGCGACCAAGGCTGCGGATGCGGACATGGAAACAGCGCCCGCGGTGATGAGCGAGGCAGCGACAAGTGATCGATTGTTCATGTGTGGAAGTCCGAATAGGTGGCGTCAACCAGTGCGACTGGCCGCCCAATTCATCTTCCTCGTATGACACACCATGCCCTGTAACTGATCGAAGGCAATGCCAATGTTCAGAAACGCCGTTCAGACTTGATTAAGTCGGGCACTGGGGGCCTGGTCGCGCGACCAGAATCATGGCAGCGTTATCTGCTGCAGAACCGAATCGTAATTCCAAAGTCCGTACTGGAGGGTCTGCGGGGCGGTTCCGCCGGCGGGGAAGAGCCCGGGGGCATTCGCTTGGAGGTACGCAAAATTGCTGACGAGCTGACTGTGGAATTGGTTGATCTTGTCGACCGACCACCCTGTTGAGCCAAGAAATTCGGGCTCACCGGAGAAAGTGATGAAGACCGTCGACCCGGACAACGGAACCGTGTTCGAGATGGGTGGGTACTGCGTCATCAAGAACGCCACGTACGCGGC
>JBIKQN010000387.1:0-2604 GCA_044349615.1 Phycisphaerales bacterium | reverse complement strand
ATCTTCATCAATGGTCAGCGCCACGCAAGCAGCTCCGTAGCGCTTCAGCAATGGACAGATCTCATCAATGCGCTTTTCGCCATCCTCCAGATTGATACTGTTCACAATGCATCGACCACCAGCGCGCTTCAGCGCAGCCTCAATGACGTCTGCTTGTGTGCTGTCCACCATGAGTGGCGCATTGACGTGCTGGACATAGCGGCTTGCCACCTCGGCCATGTCACTCACGCCGTCACGGCCAACAAAGTCCACGCACACATCTAAGAGATGACTGCCATCGCGCATCTCTTCCTTAGCCATGCTGACAAGTCCATCCCAATCATTGGCATCCAACAGTGTCTTAAACTTCTTGCTGCCGTTGGCATTGGTGCGCTCAGCAACAATCAGGAAACTATTGTCTTGGCGGAACTCGGTGAAACCATAGAGGCTTGAGCATCCGGGTGTGCGAACCGCTACACGCGTGGTCGGCGTACGCGTGCCAACTACTTCACGCAGCGCGCTGATGTGCTCATTGGTTGTGCCGCAGCAACCGCCCACGATGCCTGCTCCAAATTCCTCAATGAATCGCCGCATTGCCGTACCAAATCCATCCGGACGCAACGGATATTCCGTTCGTCCATCAACCAGAATCGGCAAGCCAGCGTTCGGTATCACGCTGAATGGACGGTTCCAATGCTTCGCCAAATACGCAACATGCTCAGCCATCTCCGTTGGACCCGTGGCGCAGTTCAAACCGAGGCTTGCAATTGGGAATGGGCGCAGCGCATTGACGACTGCAGCCATGTCTGAACCGAGCAGCATGGTGCCCGTGGTCTCCATGGTGACGCTTGCAAGTACGGGAATGTCCTCGTGCGTCTTTCCGGCAGCACCGATCGCGTCAAGGCACGCGTTGATGGCGCACTTCACTTGTAGCAAGTCCTGACTTGTTTCCACGATCAAGCAATCCGCGCCGCCATCGACTAAGCCACGCGCCTGCTCACGGTACGAATCAAGCATCGATTCCCACGAGGCTTGTCCAAGCGTTATCAATTTCGTTCCCGGTCCAATCGAGCCTGCCACAAAGCGCGGACGATCACGCGTACTGAACTTGTCTGCCGCCGCACGAGCCACCTGCGCTGCGCGAACATTGAGGTCGTAGACCCAACTCACCATTTCTTCGTCAAAGTCAGCAGCAACCAATTTGTTGGATCCGAAGGAATCGGTCTCCACCACATCGGCGCCCGCTGCCAAAAAACCTTCGTGAATGCGTTGAATCAAATCCGGGCGACTGCGCACCAAGATGTCCGTGCAGTTCTCGCGGCCGAGGTAATCCTCCGGCGCACAATCAGGGCATGAGTGAATGCTTGTTCCCATGGCACCGTCAAACACCACGATGCCACGATCCAACGCCGACTGAAAGCTGCTGGCCATATATGCATGCACCGTACTTCAACAACGCCAATCATTCAACCGTTCATCCGGATAAACGGATGGATGCCATGATTGATTCATGGGAATATGATATTATTGGACAAACTTAAGACGAGTGCTTCAATCCCCCGCGCTTCTCGGTGGCATTCGTATCCTTATGAACCCATGCTTCCTTGCCTTCAATCCGCTGCCCTCCTCCTTGCGACCGTGATCGCAGCGCAGCCTGCCCAAGATGTGGCAGCGCCTTCCGGGCCCACCCTCACGAACACCGCCACCTTTGAAGCGGTGTGGACCACCGTGCGCGATTCGCACTGGGATCGAACACTCGGCGGCGTTGATTGGGATGCGGTGCGTGTTGAATTGCTCCCCAAGGCCGCAGCCGCGCCCTCCAACGATGCATTGCGCGAAGTGCTGATGGATGCACTGAGCAAACTCAAGCAGAGTCACTTCTCCATCATTCCCGGTGAGCTTGCAAGGACCGATGAAGGAGCGAACGAAGACGCCTCTCAGCCCGGTAGCACGGTTGCCAATCAACCCAGCGACGCCAGCCACGAGGGGCAGTCTGGAGCCAAATTTGTATTCATGCCACATGCTGGCACACCCAACACATGGGATGCGATTGTTGTTGCAGTAACACCTGGCTCCCCGGCAGACCGCGCCGGCATAACGCCCGGCATGCGCGTTGTGAAGATATCTGGCGAGTCTGCGGAATCCAGTCGCACACTGGGCGAACGCCTTCCGATCGGCGATGGACTCGAGCGCTATGAACGCGCACACATTGCTGACGCAGCTACAACAGGTGACCCTGGAACCACTCGTTCGTGGCAGATTGAAACGATCGACGGCACCACGCTCACTGCTGATGTCACCTACGAAGCCGATGCTCGCCCACATACGAAGTTTGGTTCGCTTCCATCCATGCCAACCGAACTCACTTGGCGTCATCTTGACGAGACAGAGCGCGAACGCTGGGGTGCCACTCATCATGAAATTGGCCTCATTCAATTCAATATCTGGCTGATTCCTGTGGCAAGGCCATTCGATCTTGCGATGGACACGCTCCGTTCGGCAGACGGCATCATCATCGATCTTCGCGGCAATCCAGGTGGCATTGGCGCCATGGCCATGGGAATCGCCGGTCACTTCACATCTGAGCCAAGTGAACTGGGCGAGATGACAACGCGCGACGCTTCG
>JBIKQN010000386.1:0-2607 GCA_044349615.1 Phycisphaerales bacterium | reverse complement strand
ACATCGCGCGGATCAACCACATACCGTGCATTGCCGTGACCTTGGGGGATGAGGCCAGCGGCAGCGAGTGGCGAGATCACTTCAGGATCCGGATCTAGATCTTGCCCCGGAGCGGAGTAACCAACAGCGCTGTCTGGTCCGAGTTCAGGATTCACGACACGGTGGCAGAAGTGGCAGTTGATTCCATCGAAATCATCATTGGTGAATTCCGCTGTGGTTCCGGTTGTGCTTCGTCCACCGAGCCAAGCTCCGGGCGCATGGCATCGAATGCAGAATTCTCCGGAAACATTGGCATCCTGATTGGCCACTGCAAGTGCTGCATGCCAAACGGGGTCGCGAGCAGACTGTCCCATCATGCTGGTGACCCAGGTGTCATACGGCGCAAAGGTTGGGCTGAAGTCAGAGTGGCAGAAAGTGCAGTTGTTGCTCGCCATGACTGCTGCAAATTGCTGTGCATCCGGATTCGGCTGCGTGCCGGGCTGCCGAAAGTCTTCTGCAGTGGTGGGGATTTGCGTCTGAACTGGTGGATCACCCATGAACGCGCCAACAGTGCTCACCACTCCCGCGGCAAAGAGGGCGCTTGCACCAATGATCATGGTGACACGAGCGCGCGAATTGCGTTTGAGAAGTGGCGATGGCGTATTCATGTCAGGTCTAGCGAAAGGGTGTTGGCGCGGAGCGTGAGGTTTGGGTGGGAGTCTTGCAGACAACACCTTCTGTACGCTCAATAGTGGGGGGGAGGATCGCCTGAGTCAAGGGACTTTCTAAGCATTCAGTAGTAATCGAATAGCCCCAAAGAACTCCGTGGTGGAATACCCGCCAAAAAGCACTACTCAGATGCTATTTTGTCCAATAACCTTAGGCGCCGCCACTCGCGCGAACCTTTTGGAGCAGTCCAGCGGTGTTGACCACGGCATTAAACGTGGGGGTGAGGTTCGCTTCGGTGATGCCGCTTGGGGGAGTCGACTTCATCTTGACGAGCGATTCAAGGGAGGGCGCAATGGCTGTCAGCAACTTGGTTCGCGCGGATCCGCTAATCCCGGAGATCTGATTACGGACAGCAAGGAGCGCACGCTGCAGCGCATTGACCAACTGTGGATCTGCTCCTGACGTCACTCGTGACTGCAAGTCGTTAATAGTGGCAGCCAGGCTGCTTGCAATCGCTTCTGCTTGCGGCGGGGTGAGTCCTTCTTCACGCAACATCTGCGTCATGCACTCCACTTCATGTGCGGCCACCACCCAATGATGTTCCTTCTTGATCACGGCGGCAAGGCGCTTGGTGATTGCATCGAACTGCGGCGAAGAGAGCGGAGCTGCATCAAGGGCCTTCGGCAATTGTGCGGCGGCTGCAATACGGATTGCAACTTCCGGCTGGTTGTCAGAATCGAGATTGTCAACTAGAAAGTCGATGCTCTCGGCGGTAGCGATGAATCGCGCCAAAATGAACGCATTCGTTGCGCGCATGGAATCGGTGCCCTCAGTGAACTTCCCGAATTCCTTGACGAACTCAATGCCAAAGTCGCGACGAAAGTTTGGACTGACCGTGGGCAGGCGTATCTGATCCACTAATTTGGATCGAATAGCCACTACACCAGCAGGGTCAGCTCCGGCAAACCGCTCCGCGGCCTTCGTGACAAATTCGGTCACCACCTTTCGCTGATCAGCCGTCAATGCTTGTTTAACAGTCACAAGGTCTGCTGGCAGTGCATCTGCCTGCGCGTAGGCCGGCGATACAGTTGCGACCAACGACAGTGCTCCCACAATCGCTGCTATGCGTGCGGAGGATGAGAACTTCACTGAATTCAAGGGCATCGGCTGGAGTACTTTCGGGCGGGACGGAGATCGGGGTGAACAGAGAACGGTACCCCGTAGCCGAAAGTCATGTCAATGCGGTGAGTCCGCACCCGAGTCCGGCGCGGTTCCAGTCGCATGATCTTTCTCGGGGATGGGCGTTGCAGCCAACAACTCCCGGATACTAAGCATCAGCCGCTGTTCATATGGGACATCGCGTCCAATGGGGGTCCACTCGGTGGGAATCCGGGTGGACTCATCTTCACGGTCCTGAGTCATGGTCGGATCGGTGGACACGCGGGTCTCCCCACTCGTCCACCGACCAATCTGCTGATTGGGTCTGAACCCGCGGTCCACATACACCCACGCACGCATTTCAATGGTGCCCTTGGTTGCAAGAAGATCAAAGCGGCTTTCCGCGCGAATACTGCCTGGAATAGCAGGACCCTCTGCCCGGGTATCGGCGGAAGGCATTGGGGCACTGAACCCCTCCGGTACAAATTCAAATCGCACTCGGCGGCGCTCAAAGTTCACGGTGTGAGCAATCATGTCCTGGAATCCATCATTGTCTGTCCGCCATGGCTCAAGCAGCGAGCCAGCGGTCCGGGCATCGGTTTCAATGACTCCCAGTTCCCTGTCCGTGACGACCGGGCGAAGTCGATAGATACGTGCGGTTTCAACGGCGGCATCAAAGACCCGCTCGTAATCGGCGCGTGGGAATGCCAGCACGGGCGGCACTGGATCGGCTGCGCACCCTGCAAGGGCAAGGCACGCGGTGGCGAATATCAAGCAGAAGAGGGCGGGGCGCACATCGCA
>JBIKQN010000037.1:0-8789 GCA_044349615.1 Phycisphaerales bacterium | reverse complement strand
CAGCGGGCAATCGCCGCCGAAAGTTCTGATCTTTGAAGCGGGTTCCTTGCTTGATGTGACCCCGCAACAGAGAGTTCCTGAGTTGTTAAGGTTCGTTTCAGTGTCGAAATGCCGTTGATGGAAAGGTCCGAGATGAAGTTCTGTCTCAGTTCAATACTTGCGGTCTCCGCGCTCACAGGATCTGCACTGGCGGGAATTCCCGTTGTTCAGATTTCAGTTGCCGGAAGTTCTGGTGGATCAGCCTTGGCTTCGCCTGTGGGTTCACCCACAGGTGACCCTTTTCAATATGGCTACGACAGCACGCTTGCTGGTGTTGGTTTCTTGTCCAATTTCACCCTCATCGCCACAGATACCACGGCATCAAACCGTTCGATCTTTGGTGGGCTGGTTACCGTGATTAATGCGTCGGCTAAGGTTCAAACATTTACTGTCGACATCAGCGCAAGCACCCTTGCGCAAGGAAGCAGCAGTTTGACTGGCGGCTCCGTCAGTGGTGTGTTGACCGGAAATGCAGGTGGCGGACTGTTTGCGTCATCGGGAAGCACTCCGATCTGGACCGCCTATATCCGCGCGAGTTCCGTCAACAACAACATTGCGTCGCTGCTTGCCGCCCCGTACCAAGTGACGGCTGCTGCTGACAATGTCGCATCCATTCCTGGTGAAGCATTTGGCCAGCCAATTCCAACCCAGCCAGCCATGGCAATGGGTGACGCGATGGGTATCCGAATGGTCTTCCAGCTTGGGGCAGGCGATCAGGTTGATTTCACAACCGCATTTGTGATGGAAGCGATTCCATCTCCAGCCGCCATAGCCGCCTTTGCGATCGCAGGGATAGGTAGTCGGAGACGTCGGCGCAGTTAACCGGCTCACATTTCTATTGCACGCCTGCTGGGCGGTGTGGTTCCTCTAGTGAGCCACGCCGCCCGGCTCTTTGATGGACCAATGAGATCACCCGGGTGCGTCGGTCTTTACTTCAGGTCTTTGGCGTTCGGTAAGTCATCCAATTTGCCAATACCGAATTGCTTTAGGAACTCTGTGGTGGTTCCGTACAGCATCGGTCGACCAACCTCGTCTGCCCGACCAACAATCTTCACCAAGCGACGTTCCATCAGACTGCGCAGCACTTCGCCGCAAGCAACGCCGCGAATCGATTCGAGGTCTGCGCGCAGGAGTGGTTGGCGATAGGCAACAATGGCCAGTGTCTCAAGGGCAGCTTGTGTCAATCGACCCTGCTCCCGCACGCCCTTCAACCGAGCAACGATCGGTCCAAACGCTGGCAATGTCATGACTTGCCGACCTCCAGCCACGCTCTCGATACGGAATGTTCGGCCGTCCGCGGCATAGCGAACATTCAGCGCGTCGATGGCGTCGCGAACCTGTGCGGCGGCGCGCTTCTGCTGCGGCGTCTCCTCCGCAGATGGCTCCTCGGGTGTTGGGGTTGCAGCCGTGTCGGCATCCGAGTCAGAATCCGTGCTTGCGTCAGCCTTCTTGCGCCTGCGCTTCACGGGAGCTGCATCAATGATCCCCAGAAGCTCCGCAATGCGCGCTTCCGAAACAGGGCGATCCGCCACCATCAATACTGCCTCCACACGCTGCTCAAGAGGCAAATCGAAGCAAGGAATCGCCTGCTCTGCCGATTCGGCCATCAGTGCAAAGGTCGAGGGCGCAGGTGCGCTCTTCTGGGTCATGGGTGTAGTGTGCCAAAAACTGAGGCAGAGGGTCGCCGGGAGAGTCCCAAGATCACTTCCGGACTATCTGGGCAGCCATGATCTTGGCGCGTGCAAGGCGCTGGGCGCGCTCAAGGGTGGCTCGATCATCAAGAGTGGAAGCACGTTCGCCAGAGCCAAGAACCTTTGCATTGACGTCGGCGAGCTCGCGCTCCGCGGCGGTGATGTCGATACCAGAAGCCTCCATGGCCTTCTCTGTCAGCAGAGTCAGCCGAGTGCCATCCATCTGCGCAAATCCACCATCAAGCACGAACACCCGTGATGGACCACCATCGCTCTGTACGGTGACAACGCCTGTTCCAAGCTTGGTCAGGAAGGCTGAGGCGCCTGTCGCAACACCCTGCTGACCGTCCCACGCTTCAAAGCTTGCGTAGGTGGCGGGCGTGTCGAGGATGGCGTCGGATGGAGTGACGATGGCGCAAGTGAAGGACATAGTGTTTGCCTTGGTGATGCGGCTTTAGCCGCAGGATTGAGGCGTAAATCGTAACGGAAACGGCGTGGAGTGCGCTGTGCCAAAGGGCGCCGGATTATTGCCCCGGTAACAAACCAGCCCGAAGTGCCAGTTCAGCGTTACGGAATGCGGGCTCCTCTGTCACCTCGCGGACAATGAATGGTGCAAGCCAGTCCGGGATGGTCAGTGGTGCGTCCATTGTTGGCAATTCGCACTCGGCGAGGACCAGTGGCAGGCCAATGAACCGATCGATTTCCCAGGTGTAATCGCCCACAGGAATCCGGGTTCGTACTTTTTGAAGCCTCCGACCAACTGTACGAGGCCACTCGCGCTCAAATGTTTCAGCGTCAATACGGCCCTCTGTCTCTTGGCGCACAAGACCTAGGCCGCTCTTTATGGTGTGTATGAACTCAATCGCGCCATCCTGGTGGGTAATGCGCCGCAGCCGACCCTCTAGCGCGTTTGGGCCAACAGGGACACTCGATGCACTTGTAGATCCAGTAGCGCCTGAACCTGCCTCCGATGTCCGTGGCAGGTAGCCCTGATCAATTCGCCAGACCTCGCCGCTTGGCATAGATACCGGGAGCGCCCGCAATAGGAAGACGCGTTCAATCTCAGCGGCCACGTATCGCTCCAGCGGATTGCTTTTTGGGCGCCACCCGATCTGCCCACTGTGCCACAAGATTTGCGAAGGCGTGCTTCAAATTCACACTAGTACGAACGTGCTGCTCAAACTCTGCAAGGATCTCGCTCGCACCAACCCATCGCTCGAGTGCGCCGGCGTCATTGGATTCAGATGCGGTAGCAAGGGCGCGGCGAACGCGCATTCCCAGAAGTTGTGCAATCAGGCGAACCCCAAGACGATTTGCTGCTTCTTTGGAGGCGCTGTCGTCTTCATCGACAATCGCCTTTGCAAATTCATCGGCAATCTCGGCCATCCGATCTGCCAAACCCGGTGGATAGCGACCACTCTCAAGGGCATCCATCAAAGGGGAAAGTTCTGTATTCCAGGCTGCAATTCCATGTTGCGCGGCGCGGGTAGCCATTCCGGGCGAGCCCTCTGCAAACGATGCAACAAAGGCACGGTCTGAATCGGAGAGTGTTGGCCCATCTGTCTTCCACCATTCCAACATCTCCTGCGCACCGAGCGGACCAAACGCCACGCGTTGGCACCGACTACGAATGGTTGGCAGCAGCCGGTCCTCTTGCTGGGTAACAAGAATGATGGTGGTTCCGGCGGGTGGCTCCTCAAGCGTCTTCAACATGGCGTTCTGGCCATCGGCATCAAGGAGTTCTGCCTCGTCGATGATGAACACCTTTCCATGACCGAGCAACGCGGTACGAAACACTCCGCTTTCATGGTGTCGACCACTACTCGATACGCCACCGAGCATTCGCTCGCGCAGCAACTCCAACGGGATGTTCATCTGCTTGCGGTCGCGCAACTCCCGACTTTCACTAATCGACGCCAGTTCTTTGCGGATGACATGAAAGTCTGGGTGGGTTCCTGCGTCAATCAAGCGAGCGCATGGGGTGTCACGTGGCGCGCACATGGTTGCCCGGTGTTCAGCCGTAGTGGCCGGATCAAGGAGAATGCGGGCGAATTCTTCCGCGGTTCGATACTTCCCAACACCTGCTGGTCCATGAAATATCCACGCGTGGTGCACATGCCCACCGGTGAGTGCGCACGCAAGAGCCTTGAGAGCCCGTGACTGACCAAGAATGCTGTGTGAATGAGCCACAGTTCGCAAGTGTACGAGGGCGGGCACAACTGGTACTCAATGTGCGCGTTACATACACCGTGTGTTGGACGGCGCCAATCGCTACTCAAAATTTCGGTATTTCCACCAGTCGAGGTGCTTGTGGCATGGTCTTTCCGGTGGGATCGCGCATGTCGACTGGTATCAAGAGTTCTTCGCCGTTCACAAGGTGTTTGGGGAACTTTCGCATGACCGCTTCCACCTCTGGGGCATAGAGCGTGCTCTTGGAGTCGTAAGCATCGGCACCAAACACACCGACTGTGACGATGCTTGTCTTCGTATCGAAATCGTGGAAGTAATACGACTCATTTCCTTCAGCGCGTAGTTGGCGACAAAGGGTTTCTGCGGATCGCTTGATGTCGCTCATCTTCAGTTCGTCCGTACCAAACGTGCTCCACACGGCAACTTGCAACGAGTACAGCGTTGAGTTTGGGCGCGATCGGCGCACGATGCGGAGGTCGTTGGGTCCCGGTGGTCCGGCCTCAGCTCCTGCACCCATTCGAGTCAACATGGCGCGCGGGAAAGCGCGCGCGTTGCCTTCGTTGATTTCCTTGACAACCTTGAGCTCTGCCTGTGCGGCTGGATCTTGTGGGCCCGTGAAGTGACCAACAAGGACAACGCTTCCGCGCTGTGTGGTACTGACATATGCATCATTCAGCTGTGGGTAACGACGAACCACTTCTTCACGAATAGCGTTTGCGTTTGCTTTGTGGTCAGGACCAGTGACCGAGGCAAGCAAGACGCTCCAGCCTGTCTGGTTACCGTCGATATCGGTACGCGCCGCGGCGCGGGCGGCAGCGGCTGTGGCTTGTGCTTGCCGCTGTGCATCGTTTGCGGAGGCCATTCGGGCGGCGGCCGCGCGTTCGGCGGCTGAAGGTGCCCGAGCGCCCGGAGCGGCGGCCACGCTTGGGGTTGGCGTAGCGACCGTCTTTTCAGGCCCGCTGGATGCCTGAGCGGCTGGTGGTGTGGGCACAACCACTTCATCGCCTGGGTTCATAAGGGCGAGGGTTGGATCCGTGGACGCGGCCTGATCTGTAACGGCGGTCGTAGCGGGAGCTGGTCGCTTCACTTCTAAGCGCTTGGGACCGTTTGGGCCCACTGCCGTCAGGGTGCCCGTCTTGTTGGGGGAGACGGTCTTGGTGTTGCTACTCGACTTCTCCGCAGAATTGACCGTCTCCTTTGAGGCAGGGTCAGAAGTAACAGCCGGAGTGGAATCACATCCCGCTGTTAAAAGGAGGACGAACAGCCCTGCTGTGGTCAACACACAAGACATTTTGTGACATTTAGGCTTATTGACCATAGGCGCACTTGACTAGCATACAAAATGCCTCAAGAATTCTCGACAAGATTGACGATACCACAGTCTGCATCGGCGACGTTCGCCGAAGGCTCGCCGCTCGATGGATCGAATGCGGCCCGCATACGGAGAGTGCGTTCAAAGGATTGAACGCGCAACCGGCTGGAGAGCGCCATGAACGACATTGGACAAGTCGGACTCACCCACGGACTCGGAGCAGCGGGAGCTGCACACCGCGTCAATGAGGCTACCGCCGCATATCGGGCAACTGCGCAATCAGAAGTTGCGCCGTCAGCCCCGCGTTGGGCTGAGGGCCGAGATCGCGTTGAGCTCTCAGACCATGCCCGTCACCTTGATGCGGTACGCGCCCTGCCAGATGTTCGCATGGCAAAGATTGAGGCCATTAAGCAAGCCATTGCCAGTGGTACTTATGAGTCACCAGAGAAGTTGCAGTCAGCAATCGATGGATTACTGCGCGATGTCAATGGTTGATCGCGGGATTACGCGCGCACAAAGGCGGCAATCCGTGTGAAATAGGCGAATGCGCAGCGCACCACGCCTCGGTCGGACAACTCAGTCTCTTCTCCGCGCCTTCTTGACCACCGTGTCAGCAGGCGCGGTTTCATTCAACATGACATCCACTGCGATTGCGCAAGAGCCACCGCCAGTTGCGATGCGACCCGCTGATGTGCGACGCGATGCCCTGATACACGTAACGCTTGTGGCAACACCTGGCGAACGCCTCGTAGATGCGGTGGTGTTGATGAAAGACGGATGGATCGAACGCACCGGTGCAAGTGGATCATTTGAGATTCCTGCCGGCACAACCATTCATGACGGCCATGGCTGCACCGTCTATGCCGGATTCATTGATGCCTGTGTGCGCGTTGATAGTTCTACTGCTGCACGCTCTGCATCCAGTGAGCGAGGTGCACACTGGAACGCACGCGTTGTGCCGCAAGTCCGCGCGGCGGATCTTCCTGCTTTATCGACCGGCCTCCGAAAGGATTTGCGGGCGCTCGGGTTTACTGCAGCGGCGCTGCATCCAAACGCTGGGATATTTCGTGGCAGTGCGCAGGTAGCACTTCTTGGCGACGACCCGCGTGCAGCCAAAACTGTGATTGAGCATGCTGGTACCTGCGTAGCCTTTGAGACAACCGGTGGTGGTGATGACGAGGCTGCATGGAATCGCGCCACGTACCCCGGCGCGCTTATTGGCGCCATCGCGTTGCAGCGCCAAACATTTGCAGATGCCGTGTGGCACGCCGAGTGTGCTGCCGTGTGGCACAAGAATCCCACTGGAAACGAGCCTCCCGTTCTTGCCAATGCGCTTGAATCACTTCATGGGGCGGCTGCCGGAAAGCAGCGGGTGTGGTTCGATGCAAGTGACGAACGGAATCTGTTGCGTGCGGACAGCCTTGCACGCGAGATGGGTCTCGATGCGGGATTCATCGGTAGTGGCTCCGAGTACCGGCGACTCGCGGAGGTCCAGGCCACTGGTCGGCCAGTGGTGGTGTCGTTCAACTTTCCAAAGACGCCGGATACACAGACCCCACATGCCATTGATGCCGTACCGCTCCGCGAACTTGAGCACTGGGCTCTTGCCCCAACCAACCTCGCTGAATTGCTACGAGCTGGAGTTCCCACTGCTGCTAGCACCGTGAGGCTGAAGGATGTGGGTGAATTTTCCAAGGCGGCGCGACGCGCAACCGAATGCGGAATGACCGAAGACGAGCTCTTGGCCGCACTCACCACAAACCCGGCAAACATGCTGGGCATGTCAACCATCGCCGGCGAGGTGCGTGCCGGTCGTCTGGCAAACCTTGTGGTCTGTAAGGGTCCGCTTTATGGCGAAGACTCAAAGATTCGCGAAGTATGGATCGCAGGATTGCGGCACGAGGTTGAGCCTGTCAGCAAATTCCCAATGAAGGGCGTCTATGCGATGACAGCGCCAATTGTTGTTGGCGCATGTGTGGTTCTTCCGGAATCTGTAAGCATTGATGCTGATGAACGGTCTGTGTCGTTTGGGTTGCCGAAGGTTGCGAAGGCGGCTGAAGACACATCCAGAGTTGCTGATACTGCTGTGGATGGTGCAAAGGTCGCAGCAGCAAAGGACAGCGACGAATCACCATCTATTCGTGCCGACAGTGCTAACTTTGACGATGCCCGCGCTGGGTTCACGCTGTCGGGAAAGGACTTGGGAATGGATGGAAGCGTGCGTGGAACAGTGATCGCCACGCGGGATAGCGCGGAAATCTCTTTCACCGCAGCGGATGGGCGCGTGACGCGCTGGAGTGTTCCAGCAACCGCCCGTACCGGTGATGTTCCAGACCCCAAGGAAGAACGCAAGAAGCGCGCCGCAAGCAAGGGTGGCAAGGACCAACAAGGTGGCCAGGACCAACAAGGTGGCAAGGAGCAACAAAGTGACAAGGATCCTGAGAAATCCGCTACTGACGATTCGACCCCATTTGATCCAAAGCCAATACTTGCCGCCATTCCACGCACCTTCCCTCTAGCCGATTATGGCGTTGAAAAATCCGTGTCACCAAAGTCTGTCTTGGTCGAGCGCGCCACGGTCTGGACCGTTTCGGACGCCGGCATCCTGAAGGATGCGGACGTCCTTATTCGGAACGGAAAGATCATTGCCGTTGGAAGCAACCTGCGATCAACGCTTCCGAGTGATCTTGGTGAGACCATGGTGATTGATGGAACTGGTCTGCATGTCACACCGGGTCTGATTGATTGCCACAGTCATACTGGCATTGATGGTGGCGTGAATGAGTGGACCCAGAATGTGACCGCAGAGGTGCGAATTGCTGATGTCATTGATCCCGAAGACATCAATTGGTACCGACAACTCGCCGGCGGCCTGACCGCCTGTAACCAGTTGCACGGCAGCTCAAATCCAATTGGTGGTCAGAACTCTGTTGTGAAGCTTCGTTGGGGTGAGAATTCTGCGGCGTTTCCACTGAAGGGCGCCATTCCAGGAATCAAGTTTGCGCTTGGTGAGAATGTGGTCCGAAGTAAAAACCGCTATCCGGGATCCCGGCTTGGTGTGGAGGCACTGCTTCGCGATCGGTTCCAGTCGGCCCGGGAATGGCGATCTGCACAGACGACGTACGTGGCGCTCTCTGCAGACGAACAAGCGCGGACCATGCCACCGCGCCCCGACTTTGAGTTACAGACCTTGGCAGAGATTCTTGAAGGAAAGCGCATTGTTCACTGCCACAGTTACCGGCAGGATGAGATCGCCATGCTGATTCGTGTGGCGGATGATTTCAAATTCAAAATCGGCACGTTCCAGCATGTACTCGAGGGCTACAAGGTCGCCGACGACATTGCGCGCCATGGTGCCGGAGCCTCTAGTTTCAGCGATTGGTGGGCATACAAAATGGAAGTGATGGATGCCATTCCGTGGAACGGGCAGATGTTGTGGAAGGCTGGCGTTGTAACCAGTTTCAACTCTGACAGTGATGAACTAGCACGGCGTATGAATACCGAGGCCACTAAGGCTGTTCGTTATGGTGGTGTGCCTCGCGAGGAAGCAATCAAGT
>JBIKQN010000385.1:0-2618 GCA_044349615.1 Phycisphaerales bacterium | reverse complement strand
TGTCGCGCGTTGTTGCTGATTATGAGGTTGCCTCTGCCAATGCAAAGACCGCTGGCTTTGATGGCGTTGAGGTGCACGCAGCAAACGGGTACTTAATCAATCAGTTCCTCTCGGGCACCTTAAATACGCGCACCGATGCATGGGGCGGTTGCATTGAGAATCGGCTTCGACTCCTGATGCATGCCGTTGATGCCGCGGGTGCTGCATTTGGCTATGACAAAGTTGGTGTTCGCCTCTCGCCGATGGGCAATGCTGCAGAACTCCCTGCTGCCCCCGATGACAGGGAGCTCATGATGCGCGCTGCGCGCGAGCTTGGCGACCGCAAGTGTGCCTACTTGCATCTCTTTAATCATTACTTCGGGGCACAAGGATGGAACGGTCCGTTTGACCGCGCGCTGGCCGAAGGCATGAAGAAGAATTTCAATGGCCCGGTGGTATTGAACGGTTATTCGCGCGATGTTGAAAGCGCCGAGCGTGATGTACGCGAAGGCCTTGGCGACGCAGTGGCATTCGGCAAGCTGGCAATTGCAAACCCAGATCTGCCTGAGCGCATTCGTGACAATGCTCCGCTCGCAGAGTGGGACGCTTCGCAGTTCTATGGCGATGGTGGGAAGGGGTACAACGATTACCCCGCGCTCGCGAAAAAGTGAACTGAAATAAGGCTGTCGTTGAGGTGCGGTTGCGCAGGCGGGGGATGATGCGCGAGATGTTCGCTAAGTAGCGTTTGCAGCCCCGCGCCCGCTTACCTCCGCGCCCAAGTCCCGGTGTCTACTCCCCAGTCGTTACCGAAGAATCCAGCTTCGATCACGCCTGAGGCACCGTCGGTGAGCATGGACGCGCGGAATGCAACCAGATCCGGCACGCCAACGCCAGCACTGAAGATCGGCGTTCGCATGGCGGCGCGCATGCCTGTGGCGCCTGTTGCAGCCACCACGCCCACTTGGCCCTGATCGCAGTCGATCCGAGGCAGAACGAACATCACGGCGATGTCATCGCCGGTGTGGCGCGAGGTTGGCCCCGCAAACGACCCATTACGAACATCAATTGAAGTGCTGTCACCAATGAGCGCGCCCCACGCTGCATTCTGGTCATGGTTGCCATACAGCACCACATTGCGTCCGAGGTACTGCTTTGGTTCAAACGCAGTATCCGTGAGGATTTCAAATCGACCATTGCCGCGCACCCACCACTGGTCCGCATCGAATCGGGCCTTCGCCATAATGACTGCATCAGCTGCATCGTCACCCTGGGTGCCAACAACAGCAACGAATCCATGCGCGTATGCGTTCTTGAATGGTCCACCGCGCGCAGGCTTCTTCTGATCGACAGGCAGCGGCGCAGGCTTTGCACCGCCACGGCATCCCGGATCAAGGCTCCAGATGATGTTGTCTTCCGAGCCCTGTTCGCGATGGAAGCGCAGATGCGGATTGTCTGAAACCTGTGTGACGGTGATCACCTGCTTATCAAGGGTGACGGTGAGTTGTGCAGGCGTGGTCGCTGGCATGGCAATCGGAACCACCACATCAAGCGTCTTGATGTTCGCAGTGGTTCCTGTCACCGAGCGCTTTGAAGCATCAAGCGAGATGTCAATACTGGACACCTCGAATGGCTTGTTTTGCTGCAAGATTCGCACCCATCCATTTCGCTGGCTGACTTGCGGCGAGACGGTCTGAAAACGAATGCGCGTCACGTCCTTCGTCTCCGGCAGGGCGTGCCGGAAGAGGAATTGCATGAGTGGCGCCCAGTCGACGCACTCATTACCCCACCAATGCCCGGCACCAAATTGCTCGTAGTACGCAAAGTCTGGGTGGCTGATGGCAGCGAGCTGCTTGAACATTTCGCGCGCCTCGCTCACCGGGACATTGTCATCGGCACCCCCGTGCAAGACATAGACACCTTGCTGCAGGTAGTTCTCCTTGATACTCAGCGTGTCACTGGCGCGCCCGGCACGCAGAAGCATCGCTGCAGCAGGGCCACCGTTGGCGCTCGTGGATGCACTGCCCGCTGCGGTCGCGCCTATGTAACTACCAAAGCTCACCCAGCCGGCGCTTGGCGCGATGGCGGCGAATTCACTGGGAAAGTGCGCGCCCAATTGCCATGTTCCGTGGCCGCCCATGGAATGACCAGTCAGCCAACTGCGGCGCGGATCGTTCGCGATCGTGGCACGCGCGTGTGCAACTGCTTCGGTGAAGTCAATGCGTCCCCAGTCTTCCCAGTCAAAGCCGAAGGGTCGACGATTGGTTGGGCAGACAATATGCGCTTCCTTCTTTGGCGCATACGCGGCGGCCTGCCCGGTGGCTTCGACGCCAGCACCGTGAACACTGAAGAGGATGCCTGGCTTTGGATCTCCAACCGAACTGTCCGCAGCACTTCCGGCAGCGGGCATCACGGCGGTGGACGGCACCACGGCGTAGTACTGCGCACTTCCATCGATCGTGCTCATGCGCGTGACAACGCGGCGATCACTTGAACTGATAGTAGAAAGTTCAATCGGCATGGTGCCAAGCACACTGCCATCACGGGCGGCGAGTGTCACCTGCACGGAATGCTTGCTGCCCGCCGCACCGGCAAACTTCGCAGTGAATCGGGCTGGCAACGCCACCTTTTTCACGGTGAGC
>JBIKQN010000384.1:0-2620 GCA_044349615.1 Phycisphaerales bacterium | reverse complement strand
GGAGGCAGCAACCAATGAAGCGGCGACGATAGACGCGATGAAGCGCATTCCTTTTCCTCTCTCTGAACCTAGAACCGAATGGTGACCATTGCGGACGCGGTGTCCCGCAAGCAAGGCAACCATGCCACGGAATGAACTACTTCATAGTAAGAGTCCTTAGGAATAGGTATGAATCCCTAAATTTCTCCACAGACTAAAACTTATTGGACCTTAGTAAGACTTCCCCCACACAACCCGGCGACTGCTTGGGCGCCCCGTAATGACACAGGTACCCGCCTCATCTGCGCCATCAAGGGGGATGCACCGCACAGTCACTCCCAGGCGGCCCTTCACGTCCGTCTCCACGGCCGCATCGCCGCAGAAGTGCGCCAGAGCGAACCCGCCATGGATCTCCGAGGGGGCATTGTCATCGCCAGCACGCTTCGGAGTGAAGAACGCTTCAAACTCCTCTCGAGTGTCAATGCGGCGGGTGTGCTCTGCGCGGAACGCCATCGCGCGCGCAAGCATGCCATCCTGAATCTCCTGCAAGAGCGCCGACGCACCGCGCACAAATTCATCGCGCGGCATAGAGGCCTTGTCCTTTGCACTGCGGTCGCGGCGAGCCATGAAGACGGCACCTTGTTCGATATCGCGCGGCCCAACTTCAATCCGCACCGGAACACCCTTCTTCACCCATTGCCACATCTTGTCACCACCACGCAGATCACGCGCATCGATCTCCACTTCAATTCCACGACCAGCAAACTGCTGCGTGCGGAGTTCGGCCGCGAGCGCCTTGCAATACTCCAAGACCTGTTGCGCTGACTCTGGTTTATGCAAGACCGGAAGAATCACAATGTGCGTGGGCGCCAAACGCGGCGGGACCATCAGGCCATCATCATCCGAGTGCGTCATGATCAGCGCGCCGATCAAACGCGTGCTCACTCCCCAACTTGTTGTCCACGCGAATTTCTGCTGGCCATCCGCATCAAGGAACTGGATCTCGCTGGCCTTTGCAAAGTTCTGGCCAAGAAAGTGGCTTGTTCCTGCCTGCAGCGCCTTGCGATCCTGCATCATGGCTTCAATGCAGTAGGTCTCTACTGCACCTGGGAATCGCTCACTTTCCGTCTTGCGACCCTGAATCACTGGCATAGCCATCCAGTTCTCTGCGAAGTCCGCGTAGACGCGAAGCATCTGCATGGTCTCGTCTACTGCTTCTGTTTCTGTGGCATGGGCGGTGTGCCCCTCCTGCCACAAGAACTCCGTGGTACGCAAGAAGAGACGCGTGCGCATCTCCCACCGAACAACATTGGCCCACTGGTTGATGAGAAGCGGAAGATCGCGGTAGCTCTGTACCCACTTGGCAAAAGTGGCGCCAATGATCGTCTCACTGGTTGGGCGAACAATCAGCGGCTCATCTAGCTCGCCATCGGGAATCAGCTTGCCGTTCGGTCCAGCCTTGAGTCGATGATGCGTCACCACCGCGCATTCCTTTGCAAAGCCGTCAACATGCGCGGCTTCCTTCTCTAGGAATGAAAGCGGGATGAAGAGCGGGAAGTATGCGTTCTTGTGCCCGGTGGCCTTGAACATGCCATCCAACACGCGCTGAACGTTCTCCCACATGGCGTAGCCCCATGGCTTGATCACCATGCAGCCGCGCACCGGACTGTTCTCCGCAAGATCAGCCGAGCGAACCACCTGCTGGTACCACTCTGCGTAGTTCTCCTCGCGAGTAGGAGTAATGGCCGTCTTTGCTGCGCCAGCTTGCGCGGCGCCCTTCTGTTGCTGCTGTTCTTTTCCGCTCATGGGGCGCGCAGGGTACACGGCACGAAGCCACGTCACTCGTGGAACTAGCGCGCACGACCAGTGGAGACCAACTTTCGGATCGACCCAGTCTTCTGGTCAAGCACCTTCGTGGCACGCCGATATGCAGACCGCAGCAGTTGCTGCCGACGATCATGAACCTGTCGAAGCATCTCGCCTACCTGGCGCGGATCCGGGAATTCCGCGCGTCGCTCGGTCAGCAATCCCTCAAGCAATCCAAGATCACGATCCTCACCAATCTTTGAAACCACGCTGCCTAAATCGGCGGCAAGCTGCTCCAGTTTGCGGCGCGGCCCAAGCCGCGAGATCAACACCAACTGCGCAGCAATACGCTGGCACTCCTTGCGAACCTCATGAAGCGAATCCAAGTGCCCAGCATTCCATGGCACGGCCGCAGACCGCCGAGCGCGCCGCCAACGCCGGGCGATTGCATCGGCAATTCCATCGGGTCCAACAGCGCGCAGATCCGCTGCCAGCATTCGCGTTCGCATTTCTTCAAGTTGTGAACGAAGAATCGAAGCCGCCTGCTGCCAATCAGCGCTCGCCGTCGTCGCTTTTTCTGGTGCGAGTACCGCTACCGCAATTGCTTGAACGCTCCGCCGTGATGTGGGCGGAAACACCTCGCAAACACCCGCAATGGTCTCAATGAGTACATCTCTGTCTCGCGTTGCAGAGAGGCGCTCGGCAGTGCCGCGTACTTCTTCTTGCACGGCGCGCACGGCCACTGCATCAACAGCACCCTTGCAAAGACTGGCGCCCGCTCGGAAACGTTTGAGCGCACGGCGAATTTCATGCACTGCCCGCCGCCGCCGGGGCT
>JBIKQN010000383.1:0-2621 GCA_044349615.1 Phycisphaerales bacterium | reverse complement strand
CCAATGAGCATGAGGGCGAGCACCAGAACAAGATGTATCGATCGAACCTGCATCTACAACGAACTACCGACCGATGAGGCTCCCGTTGCAGCCAACAACGAAAGTCCTGAAAGACCGATAACACCGCGACTTCCGCCGCCACTCGCGCCATTAAGCCAGTCCCAGCCGCTCCCGCTTGGCGTCCCACTCGGCCGTCTCCCGCTTGTTGTCCGTGGCGAGTGGCTTGCCAGACCGCATGGCTTCGATCTCGAGGCGAGTGAGGTGCATCGATTCCAATCGATAGTCCTCAAAGGCCTCCGCGCTCACCGGAACAATCGGCTTCAAGAGGTCATACATCGCTTGCGCAAAGACCTGGATCTCCAACTGCGCATGTGGATCAAGCCGCAGTGACAGGAAGTGGAAGATGTTGTGCAGATCGCACTTCCAATACCACTCGGTGTAGACACTGACCGGCAGAGCCGCGCGCGCCAATTCGCGAGCCACGCCCTTCTCAGTCAATCCGATGTAGTCCTGGTACAAAAGCTCCGCCTTCTCTAGGAGTTGCATGAACTCCTCAGCGGTGCCAATATCAATCGGCTCATCGCCACCTTGGCGATTTGACTTGGATTGCTTACGCACCGAATCAATGTCCGGGCGATAGAAGCGATCCGGCACGATGGAATAGCGTGCGGAGTACTCATTGACATTGGCCGTGCGATGGCGAATCCACTGCCGCGCAACAAAGATTGGCATTGCAATGTGGAACTTGAACTCCACCATCTCAAATGGGGTGGAATGCCGATGCCGCATCAAATACCGAACTAGACCGCGGTCTTCATTTACATGCTTCGTGCCTTGGCCATAGCTCACGCGCGCACTCTGCACGATGGCAAAGTCTGCAGTCTTACCCTCAGGGACAAGCCGCGGCATGCAGTCAACGAGAGCCACAAACCCGTGATCCAAGCATGGAATCTCCCACCGCGATGCACCATCCATGACATCACGAAGAGGCGCTTCCGGGGGGACAATCTTGATAGCCGGTGAGTTTGCAGTTGAATGCTTGGATGCTGTGGTCACGTCACTTCTCACTTCCCGCCACCAGGGGCGCTGTTGCTTTCCGGAACGCTTGCGCCACCAGGCGCGCGCTCACGAATCTTCTCTTTGGCGTATTCCGCCATCCATCCATTCACGGTTTCCACCGTTCCGAAAGTACTTGGAAGACCCTTCGTATTCAGGTTGGGAACCACATCTGCAGTGGCGCCCCAACTAATACCAATCATGTTGCGGGCTGTACCGAGCGCCATTGGTGGCAGCCCACCCATGGCAGAATCCAAGGATGACGGCCAAGGCTTTCCAGCCGCTGGCGCCAAACCAGCAGTCGTTACTTCGATTCCCGCGTCAGACACCGGAAATGCGCCGTTGTTTGAACTGGCATAGCACAGGATGCTCCATGCCACGGAGCGAAGCGCAGCATCGGTCTGCCTAGCACGCTCGCGCGAAGCACGCGTCACCGTGAATCCCCACACCGAAACGGAAATGCAGACCAATACGAAGATCACCGCCACCCAGACAATCACTCGTCTG
This sequence comes from Phycisphaerales bacterium, assembly GCA_044349615.1. Classification (GTDB taxonomy): domain Bacteria; phylum Planctomycetota; class Phycisphaerae; order Phycisphaerales; family SM1A02; genus UBA966. The sequence goes on along the minus strand of JBIKQN010000383.1, from coordinate 1,058 downwards.
TTGCGTGCAGCTTGCTCAGGCGTCATTTGTGCTGGGTACTCAATCACCGCTCGATCTCCTCGGCCAACATGCGCTGACGCTCCGCACGCTTCACCGCATCAACGCGCGGGTCGCACTCTGGAACAGCAAGCAGCAGTCGTTTTGTGTACGGATGCTGGGGGTTTCCGATGACATCCTCGCGGGAGCCTTCCTCAACGATCTTGCCATCCTTCATCACCGCAATGCGGTCGCAGACGTGATGAATGACCGCCATGTCATGGCTGATGAAGAGGTAACTCAATCCGAGCTGGTCCTGCAAATCCGCTAGCAAATTCAGAATTTCACTTTGAACACTGACATCAAGGGCGCTTGTTGGCTCATCGCACACGATCAACTTGGGCTGCAATCCAAGCGCGCGTGCAATACCGATGCGCTGCTTCTGACCGCCAGAAAATTCGTGCGGGTAACGATCCGCTGCTGCGCGCCACAGGCCACACTGCTCTAACAGGGTCTCCACGCGCTCGCGCAATTCGTCACCACTTGCAATGCCATGCACCTCAAGCGGCTCCCCCACAATGCGCCCGACGCGCATACGCGGGTTCAAGCTCCCACCCGGATCCTGAAAGATGATCTGCATGTCACGTCGAATGCGTCGCATATCCGTGGCATTCTGCCGAAACACATCCTTGCCCTCAAAGAGCACTTGCCCGGACGTGGCCGGCTGCAACGCCAACACTGTCCGTCCGACCGTGGTCTTGCCACAGCCCGACTCGCCCACAAGACCAAGTGTCTCGCCGCGGCGAATCTTGAAGGACACACCATCAACGGCTTTATGGTGACCAACGACCCGCTGCAGTACCCCTTTGCGGATAGGAAAGTGCGTATGCAAGTCCCGCACATCCAGGATCACTGGCTGCTCACCAGAATGTTTCGGGGATTCATGCGCAGGAGCGACCATAGGGAGTGGATGCTATCCGGCACGGCGGGCGCCGTCAGCGCAGCGGTACTTCCACATCGCGCTCGGTACCGTCGGGACGCAGAACAGTCAGACTCGCCGCCGGCACTGTGGCAAGCCGGGT
>JBIKQN010000382.1:0-2623 GCA_044349615.1 Phycisphaerales bacterium | reverse complement strand
GAACAGCCTACCGGGAGGTAAACATCCCCTCCCCTTGACATCTTGGCGAAAAGCCCTATCTTTATCGATTCTCTGCCCATCCCGGGCGGCGCCACGAAGGAACAGACATGCCACGCCAGACCACTCACATGAAGGAAGCCGACGTTAAGCCAAATTGGCACGTCGTCAACGCCGAGGGAATGATCCTCGGTCGCCTCGCCACCGAAGTCGCGCTCGTCCTCATGGGCAAGCATCGCCCCCAGTACACGCCAAATGTGATGAGCGGCGATTGCGTCATCATCACCAACGCGGACAAGATCAAGGTCACCGGCAACAAGCTGGCAGCCAAGACCCTTCGTCGTTGGAGTGGCTACCCGGGCGGTCTGCGCGTCCGTACCTACGAGTCCATCATGGCCTCGAAGCCCGAGCTCGTGGTTGAAGAAGCGGTCATCCGCATGCTTCCCCGCGGTCGCCTCGGTCGCCGCATCCGTCGCAACCTCCGCGTCCTCAAGGGCAACACGCACGACCACAGTGCGCAACAGCCAGCGACGCTTGACTTCCCGAACGCCCGTCGCTGATCACAGCGCCGACCAACGCGCCGACCAACGCGCCGATACAGAGAGACACCACTGATGACCACCGTAATGAACACCTCCACCCCCGTCACCCAAGGCCAGGGAGCCGCTACCAAGGGCCCCGATTCCAAGGGTTGGTTCTGGGGCACCGGTCGCCGCAAGACTGCCATCGCGCGCGTCCGCGTCCGACCAGGCACCGGCGCCATCAAGTTGAACGAGAAGGAACTTGATGATTACCTGACCGAAGACCGCGACCGCAAGGCCGTGCTCGCCGTGCTGGAGAAGACCGGCACCAAGGGCAAGGTTGATGTCACCGCTGGCCTTGTTGGTGGTGGATTCACTGGCCAGACTGGCGCGGTTGTGATGGGCCTCGCCCGCGCAATCCTCTGCTACGACTCAAGCCTTGAGCCAATCCTCCGCGAGCACGGGTTCCTGACCCGCGATGCTCGTAAGGTTGAGCGCAAGAAGTACGGTCAATCTGGCGCCCGTCGTCGATTCCAGTTCTCCAAGCGCTAAACCGCAACGAGCTGGGTCGAGAGACCTGCCAAACCAAGAACTTCCAGACACCCGCGCAATCGCGCGGGTGTCTGTGCATCTACATCATGGCGTGTATCGCGGCGTGCATCATGGCGCGCATCGCGGCGTACCAATCCGCCGTGGCACGCGATGTCGATGTCTGCAATTCGCGCGCCATCTCTTCAAAGGTCCGTGGCGCCGAGCCATCAAACCCAAATCTCAGGTCGAGCACACGACGATGTTCTGGCGAGGTCTGCGCCGCTGCAGCGCACCAGCCATCGCCCGCACACACCACGTGCCACCACGGAACACAACGCTGCACCGCTTGGTCAAGCGCCATCGCGTCGTCGCCGTTGCTTGGCGCAAATTCCGGACCACCTCGCGCGATGGTGCGCTCCACTGCATGCGCTGCAATATGCGAAAGATGCATGTCTTCGATCGCCACCAAGGAGTGCTCTCCAAAGCTGAGCGCCTGCGCGCATTCAATAGCAGCGAACGCCACCCATCGCATTCGAAGCGATTCCGGAACTTCATCCCAGCCGCGACCAAGCCGCTGAACGCAGGGCACTAAAGCGTCCGGCAATACCCGCTCAACGAAGGCGCGCCTGATTCGATACGCCCAACGCAAGTCGCGCTCAATAGCGTCTACGTCGCGGGCAATGGGTGTGTTTGGAAGAGCTAGTAGTGCACTGTGCGCGCGCCACACAAGGAATCCAAATGCGACCGCAAGCGCCACATCGCCGCGGTTCTGCAATTCCGTGAGTGAGGCAGCAGATGTTCCTAAAGCCCGCTTGGTACGCCGACCAAGAACACGGGCTGGTACTGGACATTGCACCGGCCCTACTGGCAGTCCCACCCGAACAACAGCCGGTGCAAGAATCGAACGAGCAGCGTCCGGCAAGACATACATCGGTAGCAACACCGGGCTCACACCTTCGAGTGCCTGCCTCATTCGCTCCACACGACCGCGCACCGCCGCTCGCCCGGCTGCTGCGTCAGCGATACCAAGCCAATGTGCCACTGCCGCAGGCGCAATCCCAACACCCCCTGCCCGCGCAGCAAATCGTCGCATCCACGCCGCCGTACGTGAAGTGCCCTTCCGTTGGCTAGGAACACCGCCCTGCGACACACCCTGAGCCTGTCGAACCGCTGCAACCACCGCCGCGTCTGTCTCCAACACGCTCCGAGCCGTTCGCACACTGCATCCACAGGCTGGTGCTAGCCGAGTAGCAAGTGAATGCAGCGAAATCCGCCCGCCCTGCGCACATATGACTAAGGCCATCGCACCCAACTGAGTGCGCGTATCAGCGCTGATCCGAACCGTGCGCCCTGCCCGATCCACACGTGCCACGGAACGACTGCGAAACGCCTCAATGGAATCAGGGAAGCAGGCAACGCGCACTCGACCATCAACATCGCGCACATGGTGAAGGACTAACCCTGCAGAACGGAATCGCGCAAGCGTGCGTGCGGACACATTCAGCGCACGTGCAACATCCGCTGCTTCCAATGCGCCGCCGCGGAGCGATGCGTCCACCGGATCCCTGCGGCTA
>JBIKQN010000380.1:0-2634 GCA_044349615.1 Phycisphaerales bacterium | reverse complement strand
GACCATCAGAGAACACGGCCACTCGGTCAAGCGGAGTGAGGTCAACCTGCTGAGCGAAGGAACTCTCCTCCGCTCGCGCTGGCAAGCAGCCCAAGAATGCGACCACTGCAAAGAGGAACGCGGATCGGAATACCAAGGACAAGCGTTGCGATGAATCACGCATGGACAGACTCCGAATGATGCTTTGGAAATGAAGGGCGTCGGCCTTCGGCCTTGGCGCGCGCAATTTCTTCGAGAACAAGCCGCTCGTTGCGCTGCTTGATGACAGGCTTGACATAGAACGCATAGATCATGCCAATACAGGCAACGATGCAGCCTAGGAGCTGCACCCACACGCCGTGCCGATTGCCAACACCGAGCACCGTGTAATTGAGTCCGGCACTTGCCATACCACCTTGGCGAGCCTCTTCCGGCGGATCCCACTGACTTTGGAAGAATGACATGCCGTCATACTCCACTGGCTCATTGACGCTCAGGCGTTCGGGGACGCTCCACTCCCCGCCGGACTGTTGAAATCGAACCACGCTGGTGTAGTTACGAATGCTGGAACTTTGCCCTGAGAAACCGCCCACCTCCGTGGTCAACTGAAAGGTCTCAAGTGCCACAGGCGCGGGAAGCGGCTCTCGTTGCCGCGAGAAGAGCACTTCGAGTGCACTGCCGTCGGCAAGCGTGATGGTGCTTGGCGTGAGCCAATAGCGGCGCAGTACATCTTGCGGACGATCAAAGACATAGGGGTGATAGGTCAGCCACTCGACAGGCACAGACGATGGCGCGGCAGCTGGTGATGCAGCTCTCAGAGCGGTCTTCGTTGGCAGCACCTGATTCAATCGCATCATTGAGAACAATTCGCGCGCATCGCGCTGCCGCTGTGACTGCGGCACAACAAAGGGCTTCGATTCTTCAATGGCGTTGGGCATCCAGTCTGTCACCGTTAACTTCACGCCAGCAGCAAGTTCAACGGGCGTGCGCGGAAGGACTTCCACAATCCGGGCTTCAGGCCTACCCAGCGAGTCCACCAAGCGAAGCCGCCCCCGCTCAGGACCGGCCACCAGCAATGCAAGCGCTAAGCCATTTCCGGGCCGATATTCCACTTCAAGCGAAGCGTCCGTGAAACTCTCGCCGCCCCGCTTCATGGCAGCCATGGGATCTTCGCCGGGCTGCAAGTCGCGGCTCATGGTTGGATCGCTGAATGTCCAGCGGCGGAACTCGCCTGTGGGCGTTCGAAGTTCAAGAATCGCCACCGATAGCTCTCGACCACCGATTGCCAAGTCATCTTGCACTGAGACCACGCGGTATGAGTAGCCAGAATCCACCGGTCCGATTGGACGCCATGGTGCATCCTTGTCAGCCAATGCAGCATCCTTCACTGACTCCGTGAGCGTGATACTTCGCGATGGAACGCGGAAGACCAACGTCGGCTGCGAAAGCAATCCCGCAACCTGTTCTTCATCGGAGATCTGACGAAGAGCAAGGACCCCGCCGTCAGCACTTCGTTTCTGAGGGTCAGACGCAACGAGGCGGTACTGCGCTGATCGGCCCTCGGTGTCGGACACATCAACCGATGCCACGGCGTTGGGTGCAGCATCCGCGCCGCCTGGAATCAGGCGTGAGCGCATCTGCCCGTAGCGAATGTAGCCCGTTGCTTCAAAGACAACGCCGGGTGCGGGGTCATCAGGCGATTCCGCTGGAATCGGCACGCGCAGTGATCGCGGCTGCGCACTTTCGGCAGCGCCGATAAAGACTTCGTCGAGGTCCGGAACATAATCGTTGTAGAGAGGAAGCCCGTTGATTGGGCGTTCTACCCATCGCGTTTCGCCGGGGCGGCGAACATAGAGCGCCCAACTCTTTTCCAGGTCATTCTTCAGGTAAAAGTTAGTTTGCGGGCAGTAATCAAGCGCCACAAAGAGACGACTATCGATGATCGGCTTGCCGGTTTCCTTAACGGCGCGCTTCACTGGCTGCGCCTTGTCCTGGGTGAAGATCAAGTCTTCGGTGTACTCCGGGTAGCCAGCAATCACTTGACGCATGAAACGACGGTCAGGCGCCGCGATCATGAGATTGACGCTGTACGCGCGTTTGCCAACATCCGCACCTGAGCGCAGCTCCCAGTCTGGATCAATCGACTGCACCTCAATGTCGTAGCGATCTGCGCCCTGACCCACAGTGAGCTTGCTGCCTGGCATGGCAAGCAATGTCCCCGTGGCAACCAGTTCCGATGCTGGACCATCCTTTGCAGCAATACCAATGGTGACAGTGCGGCGCACAATGGGTGCCTCACCCTCAATCTTGGTGCCAAAGTAAATGACACTGCCGACGATCAGCATGATGATGCCGGAGTGAATCATCCATACACCAAGGTTCACCACTCGAAGCGGAATGCGACGGATCGTGGTGGTGACAAGGGTGATTGCAAGGAGCGCCATCAGCACATCAAATGGCCACCAGTGGAACCACTCGAATTCGGTCATCTCAAATGGACGCCACTGCCGCATCTGTGCGTGCACCCATGCATCGGTGTGAAAGATGTTTGGATGTATCGGATAGATGATGCCAGCGGATCCCACCGACATGTATGCAAAGAGAAGTGTCAGCAGAACCACGCCGAAACGGACGCTGCTGAAAAGGTCAAGGATT
>JBIKQN010000381.1:0-2634 GCA_044349615.1 Phycisphaerales bacterium | reverse complement strand
ATTGAGCGACTCGCTCGCTCTGCCGCCTAAGTTAAAGGCAAGGATTCGTCCCATGGCTGACAGCATCCGTATTGTCATTGTCGGCGCACCGGGCTACACCGGCGCGGAACTTGCCACCCTTCTCGCGGCTCATCCACACGCAGAGATCGTGGGACTGTTTGGCAGCGATCGCCGCGCAACCGACGGCAAAGCGGAACTCATGTCTGAACTGTTCCCGCGCCTTGATGGCTCGGTTGATCTTCCAGTACGCGCGGCTGATGCCGCCGCCATCATTGCGTGCGAACCGGACGCCGTGTTCCTAGCCACCCCACACGAAGCAAGCGAAAAATTGGCACCGATGCTGCTCGCCGCTGGCATCGTTGTACTCGACCTTTCCGCTGCATTCCGATTGAAGGATGCCGCGCTCTATCCAAAGCACTATGGCTTTGAACATGGTCATGCTCCGCTTCTTGCCGATGCCGTCTACGGACTTCCTGAACTCGCTGCCGATTCCATATGCAGCGCAAACTTGATCGCCTGCCCAGGTTGCTATCCCACATCCGTGATCCTGCCACTGCGACCGCTCGTGGATGCAGGCATTGTTGACATCACACGCGCAGTCATCGTCGACAGCGCCTCCGGTGTCAGCGGCGCAGGACGCTCGGCCGCAGTCAAGAGTCTCTTCTGCGAAGTAAGCCTGCAGCCATACGGCGTATTTGCACATCGCCATCAACCAGAAATGGCGCAGGAGACTGGCGCACGGATCTTGTTTACACCGCATCTTGTAGCGCTCGACCGTGGAATTCTTTCAACAATTCATGCGGAACTCGCGCCCGGACAAACACTCGCCAGCGCGCGCGCATGCCTTGAGCAGACCTATGCAAGCGCCCCCTTCGTCCGCATGCTCGCTTCGGGTCGCTGGCCATCAATTGCTGGCGTCGAGCGCACCAACTGCTGCGATATCGCGATTGGTTGCGATGAAACCGGTACTCATCTGGTGATCTCCAGTGCCATCGACAACCTCGTCAAGGGTGCTGCCGGCCAAGCGATTCAGTGCATGAACCTCCGGTTCGGATTCGATGAAACAACCGCACTCGGTATCGCTCGCCGCACGCACGCGCGTTCCCACGCCAATGCCACTGCCACCGCCACCGCAGAAGAGGTTCTTTCGTAATGCGCCCCCCACTCGTTGTCAAACTTGGCGGCGCTCTCCTTGATGATGCAGCGCAGTTCCCGCAGGTCTTCGATGCACTCGCACGCATGCATCAACTGCATGCGGGTGGTTTGGTCATTGTGCATGGCGGCGGTAAAGCAGTGGATAGACAACTTGAGCGCGTTGGACTGCTCACGGAGCGCCGCGAAGGCATTCGCATTACCCCTCCCGAGGCCGTTGAGCAGGTCACCGCCGTGCTTGCGGGCGCGATGAATACGCAACTCCTGGGCTCATTGCTGTCGCGGGGAGTCTCCGCTGTTGGACTCACCCTCTCGGATGGGCATCTCTCGCGCGCCATCAAGACGCAGCGATTCGCCTTCGATCCAGGGCGCGTTGGCGAACTGGTCGGCGGGGATGGCGCGCTCGTCCACCACTTGCTTGCTGGTGGATTTCTGCCCGTGCTGTCCTCCATTGCTGTCTGCGAGGCGGGCGGATTTCTCAATGTGAATGCTGACGATGCCGCGGCGCAACTCGCAGGCATCTTGCATGCACAAGGCCTTCTGCTTCTCACCGATGTGCCCGGCGTGAAGGACGCTGACGGTCATGTCATTGAAGAACTCACTGGCTTCGAAGCCGAGGCACTCATCACTGATGGCACCATCACTGGCGGAATGATCGCCAAAGTTCGCGGCGCAACCGATGCCGCAACTCGCGCAGGGGTGCCAGTGGTGATTGCATCATGGAGTAATCCAACAGCACTCGAAGCACTTGCGACAGGCGCCGCCATCGGCACTCGATTCCTTCCGGAAGTGCCTGCATCACTCGCCACCCTCGCCGAGAGCACGGGGGTAGTCAACGCATGAATTCCTTCGAGCCCATCGGTAGTAAAGACCTCCTGCAACTCAGTGATCTTGCTCAGCACGAGCTGCGTGACATTCTGACCACAGCTGCTCGCTTCAAGCACAACCCCAGCCTCCAAGCGAGTGCCATGGCCGGGAAGAGCGTATGCATGCTCTTTGAAAAGCCATCCCTGCGAACGCGCATGAGCTTTGAGGTTGGCGTGTTCCGAATGGGCGGGCAAGCCATCTACCTAGATCACAAGGATTCGCGCCTCGGCACGCGCGAAACCATCAGCGATTACAGCAAGAATCTTGAGCGTTGGTGCCACACCCTTGTGGCGCGCGTCCATAGCCACGCAACGGTGGCGCAACTTGCCGCCACTACACGGATCCCGGTGATCAACGCCCTATGTGACCTCCATCACCCCTGCCAAGCGCTTGCGGACATGCAGACGCTTCTCGAACGCGGCTTTGACCTCAATCACTCGAGGCTCGCATGGGTTGGTGATGGCAACAATGTCTGCCATTCACTCATCGAGGCTGCTTCCATCCTCGGATTTGGAATCACCGTCGTAACACCAAAGGGCTTTGAGCCTGATGCAAGCGTGGTGAGTCAGTGCATTGCACGAAGCATGAGAAGCGGCGCTCGTATTGAGACCACCC
>JBIKQN010000379.1:0-2637 GCA_044349615.1 Phycisphaerales bacterium | reverse complement strand
AATGTGGTTCGAGTCCACCCAGAGGCGCGGGCGCTTGCGCGGGTGGCTTTGGAGCGGATGTTGCGCCATTCCGGAGCGATTCAGGCGGGTGGCAGTCACACGCGAGCCGATGTAGTGGCAGCGCTCGTAGACTGACGGAGTGAACGAGCAAGCGAATTCTTCAGTCGGTACCACGTCCGCACCAAAGTCCCGCTTAAAGCGCACAGTGTTGTTCGCAGTGGCTGGTTTGGTTGTGGTGATGGTTAGTTTGGTTGTATCGGCGCCCACGCTAGTCAGCTGGGGGTTGTTCCGAGGCACGATCATCGGTGCAGTATCCGGCGCAGTCAACGGAACAGTCACCATTGACGAACTAAGTGTTGGTTGGTTCAGTGGTGTAAAGGTGCGGGGCTTTGCGATTGATGATCCTGCCTCCAGCACGCGAGTGCAGGTTGATGTTTCGGCAGAGCAGGGCGTCTGGAAGTTAATGACTGCGGGACTACGTGGGCTTGATGTTCATGTATCAGGAGCGCTGAAGACCCGGCGGGAAGCGGATGGCACTTTGGGGATTTCCCGTCTCATGCGCTCTGAAGCGCCATCGCAGGCTGCAGTGGCATCAACTGCCCGTAAGACAGAAGCTGCAGCAAGCATCCTGCCAGCAGGTCTTGATGTTCGTGTGACTATTGATGGCATTGCAGTTGAGATTCTGGAGGAGAGCGGGGCTACCTATGCGGCGGTTCGCGATTTCAAGGGCGATGCCTGGCTTGTCACTGGTGGCCAAGCGCAACTGAAGTTCACCGCCCGCACCGAGGTACAAGGAACCACCGGTGCGCTCGAAATGGACATTTCCGCCCCGGGTCTCTTTGATGCTTCAGGCGCGCTGCGCTTTGCAGGAACGCCAGTCACCGCAACCGTGAAAGCAACCGACGCAGCGCTCGGTGCAGGTGGGTTGGCGATTCGAATCAATGAACTGAATGTGTCGGTAAAGAGCACAGACATCACTGGTGCAATCAATGCAGATGTCGCAGTGCGCGCCGCACTTGATGGTCATTCAGAGAGCACCTTTAGTTCCACGCTGCGATTTGACCGACTGCTTTCGAAGGCCGGCGAGCCGATCTTCGATCTGTCGGCCATTCACGGATCGATGCGCGCCGAGGCAGTGCCAACGGCACCCTTTGAGCGGTTCGTGGCGGGCCGTGGTGCTGTACTTGCCCGCGACATCGGTAAGCGTGTTGACTTCAACGCAACCTTCGCCGATGCCACTGGTGGCGCAATTTCGATCGAACTGAAAAGCGAGATCGTGACCGCGCGTGCCGAAGGTTCGATTGATCCATCGACCCGCGCCGCCACTCTGCGAACGGTGGAAGCAGATGCAACATTGGCGCCAGCGTTGCTTTCAGCGATCGGCGACATTGTGGTGACCGCGCCTGCTCGCATGTCGCTGCGCGCGAAGGATGTTGCCATCCCGGCATCGGCTGCAGATGGGAGCTTCCCCGCAGATAAAGTTGGGTTTGACGCCATTGTGACGCTCGCACTTGTCGGGTTGCAGGTGCCCGGCCCCGATGGTCATGTTCCACTTGATATTTCTGAACTACGCGCAACAGCGAAGGCCGCCCCGCTTGGTAGTGGTCTCATGATTGATGTATCAGCGGTATCGACAGCGAGTGCTCCGCAATCGCCACTTCGCGTGACTGCGGCAATTCAGCAGGGCGGCGCATTCGGGGTGAATGGAACAGTACGTGTGGTTTCGCTTCCGTGTGCTTTGATTCGCCCGTTCCTTCCCAAGGATCTTCCAGTTGATCTGGCTCAGGATGTTGGTGCTTCGATCAGTTCTCTTGATGCAACGCTCGGTTCTGGAGATGCGCCAGAATTTTCGTTGGCTCTTGAGGCTGCCAAGGTGTCGATGTCCATGAAGGGTGCCGTGCACGCGGATCGATCAATGCACCTTTCGAAGGGTGCAACCATCACCATGCGATCGATTCGTCCGGCCCTTGTAGCCATGTCAGGCGTCACTGTGGCTGCGCCGGTTGATGCCACGATTAGCATTGATGCACTTTCGGTTCCTGCGCCGAGTGCATTCGCTCTTTCAACACTGGGTCTTGATGCTGTAGTGGTTGCTAGTAAGACTGGCGGTGGTGCTATCAATGCAACGATCGGTAGTGGCGATTCGGCACGGGTGCTCGTTGTCGATGCGCTGCGGGTTGCGGTGAAGTCGGAAAAGATTGGAAGCGCAGTACGCGCAACCATCGATGCCAAGGTTGACGGTATCTCAATCATCGCGAGTGCAGATGCGCGTGAGCTCAAGTCTCTTGATGCCAAGGAAATCGAAGCCGCCGCGTTGATTGTTGACGTCAAAGTGGCAGGCATCACTTCAGAGCGCCTTGCGAAAGAAGTGCCAGCCGCCGCAAAGATCATTCGTGAGTTGCCCGCCAAGAATATGGACGCATCGTTTCGATACGAGGGATCCATGCTTGATGGAAAGGGTCGTGTGGCTGTGAAGTCCGAGGGGCTGGAAGTGACTGCAAATGCTGGCCTTTCGAGGGAAGCGCTCGCAGTTGACGCCTTGGTTTCCTTGGACGTATCGCCAGCGCTGTTGGCTGCGGCCGCAGAACTGCCAATGAATCTTGCCGGTACTACTCATGTTGATATGAAGGTGGACAG
>JBIKQN010000378.1:0-2640 GCA_044349615.1 Phycisphaerales bacterium | reverse complement strand
GGCTCGGCAGATGGAGCAGACTGCATCAACCAATGCTGGGCGCATGTTTGGTCGAAGCATGGGGAGTTATGTCGGGCGGGCTCAGGCTGCGGCGGCCGGGGCAGAGAATCAGGCAATCATGGCGAATGCTGCCGCTTCGCGTGCTGAAACCAGTGCGTCCAGTGCTCGTCAGATAGCCGCCGATCGCGACTGATTGATCGCTACACTCGGCGCGTGAAGTCTCCTACCCGAATCGTCTTGTTTGCTGGCTTGTCGGCCACGCTGCTAGTCATCGTCGTTGGTATGGCTGGTCTACTTGATGGCTTTGAGTGGTGGAGCCAGGATCAGCGGTTCCGCTATGCACGCCGTACAGCTCAGCCGCTGAGCGAGGGCGTTGCCCTCGTAGCGATTGATGACCGGGCTCTTGACACGATCGGTCGCTGGCCATGGTCGCGTGATGTTCTATCGCTAGCGCTCGATGAGATCGCCATTGCCGGTGCGCGAACCGTGGCGAGCGACGTGCTGTTTACCGATATTCAGTCCGCAACTGCTGATGCGGCGCTCGCTACCAGTATTGGTCGGAGTCCAACGGTGTTGGCGGTGAACATGGATGAGGGCCGACTAGACGCAACGCTCTGGCTTTCTGATGATGGAAGACAGGCACTCAAAGCCTTGATTGCAGCGATAGCCGAGGACATCACTGCTGAGCCGAACGCTATTGCTGATCGGGCAGGTCTCCAAGGCATTAGACGTGAACGATTCCTAGAGCGCGCAACGAACTTCAAGAAACTAGCTGCATGGAAGGAACTGCTGCGCCTTCGTGATGCTGGCACTCCACCGGCTGATGCTCATGATTATCAATTGCTCCTGACGAAGCAGGACAGCACGCTTGAGCAATTTGCGGAACGGATCTCAGTCAACGAGGCGTTTGAGCGGGATCAGGCATTTGCAGTACTGGCGCGGTACATGTCTGCAACCAAGGGCGAAGGCTCGGCGATGGATGCGCCGCCACTAGCAGACTTTGCCGAACGGGCTGCTGGCGTTGGCTTTGTGAATTGCGCTCCCGATGAGGATGGGCAGTACCGGCGCGTTCGGCCATTCTGGCGGACGCCGTATGGCTCCTTGCCACAGTTTGGGCTTTCAGCTGGTCTATTGCACATGGGGATTGCTCCAGCGTCGCTCCGGGAAGAGCGGGATGCCCTAGTGTTTCCCGATGGACGACGGCTTCCGATTCATGATGATCGCATCTATGTTGACTGGCCAACCGAGATGTTTGAAGCCATCGGTGGCAGCGTTGCATCAGCAGAGACTCGCAGTGATACTGGCGTCATTGCTATTGGGGCACTCATTGACCTTGCAAATCAGCGGAAGATTCTTGCAGAGCAGGAGCGTCGCTACCAGGAACTTGGCGCAGATATTGCAGCCGCTCAGGCTATTCCAGCAGGAGAAATGGCGACAGTGCCAGTGTCTGATGCGGTGCGGACTGCGATAAAGGAGCAGGGTGAATTCATCGCTGGTGATCTTTCGGTTCGTGGAACGGGCGACATCAAAGACGCCACCGAGGAAGAGCGCAAGCAGGTTGGTACATACCGCGAGTGGTGGCGGCTTGATCAGGAGATCCCTGCCTCACGCAAGCGCATTGCCGATGCAGCTGAGTTTGCGCGCACGCATCTCAAGGATCGGTTGGTGTTCGTTGGATTCATCGCTACTGGCGTGATGGCGGACATGATCAATACGGTCAATGGCCCGCGTACTCCCGGGGTGTACTTTCATGCTGCCATTGCTGATATGGTGATTTCAGGTCAAAGGGTCTACTTGTGGCCATCTTGGAGTGGTTGGATCATCGGCGCATTCTTTGGTCTAGTTTCTGCCTTGATTGCGTGGAAATCTGGTGCTGGCATTAGTACCGCCGTAACAACATCAATCATTGCTGCATGGATTCTGCTCTCTGGAATCTGGGCGTTTGAGATTCATGACCTAATGATTCCGGTGGCCATTCCTGTTCTTGCCGCAATGGCTTCTCAGGCTGTGAGTGTCTCGACGGCAGCAGTGGTTCATCAGCGTGAGAAGGCCCGCATTACTCGGCAATTCCGTGCACGTGTTAGTCCGCAGTTAGTTGAGCGACTTGCAGCAAATCCGAACGCATTGTCCATGCGAGGTGAGCAGCGCACGGCCACCATTTTGTTTGGTGATCTGGCTGGCTTCACCACAATTAGCGAGAAACTTGGCTCAGAAGCGGTGGTTGCCACACTCAATCTCTATATGTCAGCAATGGCAAACGAATTGACGGAGCGCCGCGCATATGTAAACAAGTTTCTTGGCGATGGTTTACTAGCGTTCTGGAGTGCATTTGAGCCGGAGCCAGAGCAAGGCCAATTAGCAGCGGAGGCATGCCGGGCCTGTCAGCGCGTAGTGAAGGCGATTGGCGAGCGCCCTGATCGTCAGTCACTTCCAAAGGTCTCGCTGCGACTCGGCGTTGCGACCGGCGTGGTCACGATTGGTGACTGCGGTGCTCCTCCGGATCTCAACGACTACACAGTGATCGGTGACAGCGCGAATCTTGCCGCCCGATTAGAGAGCGCAAACAAGCAGTTTGGTACTGCAATTCTGTTTTGTGGAACTACCCGAGCACTGATTCATGATTCAGGTGGACTGCCCATT
>JBIKQN010000377.1:0-2644 GCA_044349615.1 Phycisphaerales bacterium | reverse complement strand
TGCCTTCCTTGGCGTAGGTGATGAATTGCGACCACGAGACTTTCATTCCGGGCGTGCTGCTTGAAGTGAGCACCACATACACAAGCCCAAGGAGTGCAGCCAGCATCACCCAAGTAAGGACACCGCCGCCGCGCTTGGGGAGCGGTGACTGGGGGCCACCTCGACCTTCTGGCTTTCCACCGCGGCTGCGGGGGTCCTCATCGGCGAAGTAAATGGCGGTTGTATCGAGAGTGCGGGAGTCGTTGGATGTCATGGGTGCTAGGGAACGATATGCAGGATCGGCCGGAAGAGGAGGAATCACCAGTTTGCTTGCAAATTTGCCACAATATCCGTGGCTAAATTCTGGACCACGGCGAATCGCCCAATATCGGTGGGTTCAGAGGATGGTCGGCTTGGGACAAAGAGGGCGCTTCCCTGGAAGCCATTTCGGGCAACGATCACCTTGCCGGTGCGTTGGTCAATCCACTCCCAGTCCACGGTCACTTCGTACAGCATTTCTTCGCTGAGACCCGTGCTGCGGCTCTTGGAAAGTTCGCGCAGTGTTCGCTTGCGAACCGTTCCGCGCAGGAGCGTGTCCGACCGCGCATCGGAGGCGATGTGATAGGGAGTGATCGCTTGTACTTCTTTGATGAGCGCCTCGGTCAATTCGCCGTTGAGGGGGCGGTCAAATGTGTCATTCGCAAAGACAGCCACAGCAATGGTCCGGTACTCCTTGGGAAAGCGACTGCGCATGGCGTAGCCGTCGGACGCATCGCCCGTGGACGGCGCAGCATCGCAACTGACCAGAATCGGTGTAGCCATCAGTGCGACGCAGAGGAGTAGAGAGATGCGAGACATAAAGGAACTCATTTGGTTGATGGCGCCGCAGGTGCTGGCGTTGGCGCAGGTGCAGGCGCAGGTGCCGGTGCCGGCGCTGAAGCTGGAGTTGGAGTTGTGGCGGGGGCTGGCTCCGGCGCGGTGGCATCCTTTGCGGGCTCCGCGGGTTTCTTCTCCGGCATTTCTACAGTTCCAGATTGCGTTGAGAACTTCTCATCGATCTTGATCTTCTCCTCGATGATTGTTTCAGCGCCCGGACCAATCGTTGCAGCGGCGCGCGAATCCTTGATTAACTCCGCTCGGATGGCGGCGTAATCAGGTGCTGATTTACGAATGGATTCCGGCAATTGTGCCAGCACATCCTTAATGGCTCGTAGCGCTTGGATAGTCGAGACTGATCGCGGGTACCTCTTCACGAGTGCGCGAATTTCACGCTCGGCGCTGATCGGATCGCCAAGTTGCCAGTACCAATTGGCCGTGGTGAGCCGCTTCTCTGCCTCGCTCTCATAGATGCGCAACAGAATTGCCTCAGCTCCGATCTGCTTTGCAAGCTGCGGCTCGGTTGCCTGCAACTCGCGCAACTTTCCAGAAGCTTCCTGCAATCCTTTGGCATCAAACTCTGGACCCTTGTAGCCCGAGCAGTACGCGGCAATCAGTCGCAGACGTGCTTTGTCAACGAGGCGTGAACGCGGGTAGTTCTGCACATAGAGGTCGTAGGCATCTGCAGCAAGCGACATGTCGCGGCGGTCATAGTAGAAATCCGCAAGCGCCATACCTGCCTTCTCTGCAAGTGCGCTGCCTGGCAGGCGCTCTTGGATTCGAATGAGAATTTCCTGTGCGTCATCGTCGGTGTTTACCCAACGGAATGTTCCCCAGAACTTGCGCTTGAGACCACCGGCATACATGTTGGCGATATCAAACTCACGCTCGAGCGCGGGGATGAAGGAAGCGGTGTAGGCATAGCGGCGCGCAATGTCTTCAAGGTCAAAGAGCGCGTCGTACTCCTCCTTGAGTGCCATCTTTGCGTCAGCGCGAGTGAGCAGTGCCTCGGGGCGGAGCGAGTCTGTGGGGAATCGTTCAAGCCACGCGTCCATGAGTACAAGGGCGCGCTTGGGTTCACCCTTTGCAAGCGCTAACTTCGCCAACCGCACAACGGCAGCCGGAGTTCCGGGCGCGGGTGCGTCAAGTTCCTTCCATCGGTCGTTGTCGTCGAGTGTGAAGTCCTGCTGTGCCATCGCTCCCGCGGAAATCGCGGCGGCGGCGAGGGCGGTGCATATCCATAGCAAGCGCATCGCCCGGATCGTACGCTTGTCACTGATGCGTGTAGCAGTGATCGCCAACCCATCCTCCGGTCGCGGCCGGTCGCTCGCAGCAGCTGAGCGGATCTGTGGAGCACTGGCGGCTCGGGGAATTGTGCCCACGCGATTACCCCTTGACGCGTCCCGCGCTGACTTTGCCGCGGCATGCGCTGGAGCCCGTGCCATTGTCGCGGTGGGGGGTGATGGCACGGTCCGTTCGCTGGCTGCCAAAGTGGCGGGGGGATCGACCCCGCTTGCCATCGTTCCAACTGGGACAGAGAACTTGGCAGCTCGGGAGTTTGGATTCCTTTGCTCGCCAGCCACACTTGCCGAGCGGATCTTGGCCGGGAATGGACGAGTGGTGGACATGGGGGTCATCCATCGGGCCGGACTGCCTGACCACGAGTTCCTGATCATGGTCTCTGCCGGCTTTGATGCCGATGTGGTTGCCGCACTGGGCGCCACACGCCGAGGGCCAGTCACTTACATCACCTATCTGCGGCATATCCTTGCGCTTCTGCGGCGTTGGC
>JBIKQN010000376.1:0-2645 GCA_044349615.1 Phycisphaerales bacterium | reverse complement strand
GAGTCCCTTCAAGGGTCTCAAGGAGCATGCTGAGTAGTGGAGTAACAATGAGCAGCAGTGTTGCAGGCAGAAGTAGTACTCCGAGTGGCACGAGCATGAACACCGAGGCTCGATGTGCTCGTTCCTCAAGCGATTCGACTTCCGCGTGTCGCAGCGAGTCTGACAGCACTTGGATCATCGTCGACATTTCGGTGCCGAATCGCTCAGTCTGTTGAAGAAGTGACCCAAGTGCCCGGAATTCCGGTACGCCGGTCCGTTCCGATGCTGCAAACAGGGAGGATTTCCAGCTTGTTCCCAAGTTGATTTCCAGGTCAATTCTTCGCATCTCTAAAGCCAACGGGTCACCAGCACCAGCCAGCGTGGAGGCCACCACATCCCAAGCAGCTGGAAGGCCCATGCCACCTTGAAGCGAGATTTGCAGAAGATCAAGCATGATTGGAAAGTCGGTCGCAATATCGACGCGTCGCTGGGTCTCTTTCGATGCAAGCCACGACTTCGGAATCCACCAACCTGCCAACCCGCCAAGCATGGCAGCGGGAAACCATGTTGTGACTGACGGATTCTTATCCACTACTACCCAGACAGCAGCGAGCGCGCCCACGCCGATGGCTAAGGCGTGCATCGCAAGGAATGCGGACTGCACATTGGCGTCACTAATTCCAGCCCCAATGAGCCTGCGGTGGTAGGCCGGTGCGATCGTTTCGGTCGGAAGAAGTCGCTGCAAGGTTGCCAACATGGTGTCCTTCACAGCCACATCCACTGCTGGCGAATCGACGGACGACGACGTGGCACTGCTCATGATGCCCTCGCACTTTGAGCCAATTCAATTCGACTTATGCGCTGCACGGAGACGAGTCCGAGAGCAAGCATCAGTGCGGACACGCCAAGAATGGTATTGCCAGCGGGCCGATTCAAGATGAATTCTGAGTAGCCATCAACATTCATGGACATGAGCGTCACGGCAATCACAGGAGTCATGGCGAGGATGTTTGCAGCAGTCTGTCCGTAGGCAACAATAGTCTTTGCACGACGACGGACTCGCCCTCGATCAATGAGGGAACGAGCAAGTCGATCGGTGATATCTGCGATGTTTCCCCCCGCTTCCATTTGCACAAGGAGCGCAAGTCCAAATGCACGCAATGCAGGAATCGGCGAAGTCAGCAGAACGCTACGCACGCTTGCGGGCAGTTCCTCGCCAAGATTGTCGCGTTGCACGATTTCCTGAAATGCCTTCCCGGCCTCGCCCTCACCTTCAGTTGCAAGAATCTGCAGCATTCCAGTGATTGGGATGCCCGCGCGCAGTGCTCGGCTTGCAGTGCTGATGGCATGAAGTGCACATCGCTCTTGTTCAACGGCAAGCCGATTGCGCGCCCGAATTCGCAAGAGTGTGCGCGCGGCATACCAGAGAGCAAGAAATGCCATGGCTGGTCCGCCGCGACCGCCAACGATCCAGATGATTCCTGCGGTGAGCAATCCAAGGTACGGCCGAACGCGCGGGTGGTTCACGAACAGCACCATGCGTGATTGAGTCGAACGCGCGGCAGCCTTGAGTTGCGGCCCCAGTTGCGCCCTCAGTTCCATCCCCAGTTGCACCCCGATCTTTCCCTCTGACCGAAGTACTAGGAAATACCATGCCGCTCCCACGCTGGCTGCAGCGAGCAATGGAGCCCAGAACACGGGGCTCAAGGCGCTCACGCCGATCGCTCCGAATGAAGGGCGCCCGCAATGAACATCTTGGGGTCAAGTGTGATGCCGCGCGAAGCAAGTCCTTCAAGGAAGTCGGGTGTTGTCCCGGTTGATTCGAAGACGCCTTCCACTTCTTCGCCATGTACTCGGATGATTCGAAATCTGTGCAGCATGCGAACGTTTACGCCTTCTTCATTGGCGCCACCAACTTCACACACTTCGCTGACAACGCGGCGCCCATCCGGTAGTCGTGTGACATGCACGACAAGGTTGATGGCGGATGCCACATAGTCCCGGAGTACACGCAAGGGCATGTCCATGCCACCCATGGCCAACATGGACTCCAGCCGATGCAGCGCATCACGCGCGCCGTTGGCGTGGAGCGTAGTCATGGAACCTTCGTGACCAGTGTTCATCGCCTGCATCATGTCGAACGCTTCAGCGCCGCGGCACTCGCCAACGATGATGCGATCTGGGCGCATTCGTAGTGCATTGCGCAAGAGATCGCTAGCAGCGACTGCGCCCACACCTTCGACATTTGCAGCTCGGGTTTCGAGTCGAACCACATGCACGCCTTCAAGACGCAACTCCGCTGCATCCTCAATGGTGATCACTCGTTCACGCGGACCAAGTGATGCCGATGCCGCATTCAGGAGCGTGGTCTTGCCGACGCCTGCACCACCAGAGATGATGATGTTCAGGCGTCCGGCAACTGCGGCGCGGAGCAGGGCGGCAGTCTCGGCATGCAGGGTTCCTTGCTGCACAAGCCAGTCAAGACCCAGTGCGCGGGCAGGGAAGCGTCGGATACTCAGTTGTGCACCATCGACCGCTAGTGGCGGGATGATGGCGTTGACGCGCGAGCCGTCAGGCAGGCGAGCGTCAACCATCGGGGAGCGTTCGTCGATCCTTCGTCCCGCATTTCGAACGATGCGCTGGATGACATGCATGAGGTGTGCGTT
>JBIKQN010000079.1:0-6595 GCA_044349615.1 Phycisphaerales bacterium | reverse complement strand
CCGGGAACTAACAATGCCACTGCTGCTAACGATGCGGCCATGGATGACCAACAATCGCCGACGGCACGCGGCACGGCAAAGGCAGCTGCAACGGCAATCAATGCCACTGTTCGACCCACAGAACCCGGCCACCAAAGCGTCATTTCAATCTGCCCATGCATTGCAAGAAGAAGGGCAGCTCCTGCAACGGCAGCAGCCCATGCGCGACCGCCAACGAGCGCCGCGCGCACCGCTGCGCCTGCAATGCTGGCCGCAAGCAGCGCGGCAAGCACTCGCATCACAAGCGTTCCGTCATCCATGGTTGCAGACTCCGGGAGCACCGCAGAAAGCGAGACGGCAAGCACCACAAGCGCAGCAATCGCTGGCCCTCTGCTCCACGCGAATGAACCCACTCGCGGGACCGTACTCGCCACCGTTGCCCCACTCAGGCCATGCGTGGAACCCTGCGCAGCGAGCGCCACGAGCGCTCCAAACAGCACAATCCATGCCACGCCGCATAGACCCATAGACACTAGCCAATCGGCCCACGCTGCATGTGCGCTTTGCACTTCCTCAGGTGAACGATCTGGCCTTGCGGCTAAGTATGACTCACCGAATCCGGATGGACCAACTCCCAGTAATGGACGGTCACTGAAGACCTGCAGCGCTGCGTCAACATAATGTGATCGGAACAGCAAACTTCGTTCTGACCACCGCTCTCCGATCCACCCGCGCACCATCACTGCTACCAAGACCAACGCTACGAATCCGATAGCGATCCGCACACATGTTCGAGGAGTTGGAGCACGCCACACGCACCACACGGCAAACAACACGCCTACAAGAAGTGCAAGAATCGCCCCCTTGGACCCATTGACGATGACGAGCATCGCTGCCACCGCTGACACCAACCCAAGGAGTAGCGCCCCAGCCGGTCGGATCCTGCGGAGTGCCATTGCAGCACCTGCACATGCAAGCGCGCCAGCGGCGAGTGCGCTCGACGCTACATTCGAAAGTCCAAACCAGGCTGTTGCCTCCGGCTGAAGGAGTCTGCGTTCGTATGTAAGCGCCTGCGATGATCCTTCGGCCCAACCACGGGCCGCCAGAATGTCCGATCGATGCGCACGAAACTCATTCACCATCGCCGGATGTTCAATCCACACCTGCAAGACGCCATGCCACGCCATTGGGACAAGCGCTGCAAGGAGGACTCCAACGAGTACTGCCCGTGTAGCCCGTGATCGTTCCGGCGGCATGGCACGCAAGCATGCCGCAATGGCTGCAGCACTGCCCATGGCAGACATCCACTGCAATCCGCGCCAAAGGTGGTCAGGTGAATTGAAACCGTGAAACACGATTGGGATCGCGCCAATAGATGCCAACACCACAAGCGTGGCGCCAACGCGATCGATACCACGCCTCATGACCACGATGGCCAGAGCTGCAAGAAGGAGCGTCGCTGCATCAAGCGCCAGACCAGTAGACGGCGCTATTCCTGCAAACGGAAATGGATCCGATACCGGATCAACATCAAACCAGAGACTCGGAGGCTGTCCAACTAAGGCGCGCCACGAAAGCAGGCCTGCAATTGCAATACATGCCCCAGCCGCTATGGCCACAGAACTACGTGACGGCTCAAGCACACGCGGTGAGGCACCTGCTGCATCATTCATCGATGGACCCCATTGCGCATCTCTTCCAGTAGCGGTCGCTCCAATGCAGCAATGGTGAACAGCACCAGAATTGTCTGAGCACCAATCAAGACGGCCTGCCAAGGTGCAGCCGTACCAAGAAGTAAACCGCCGATTCCACAAGTAGTTGCGAGGGCGCAAATCAACAGCACTGCACCACGCGAAGAGAGCCCACGCATCACCAATCGGTGCGAGAAATGCTGATGATCGCCAACCATTGGACTTTGTCCCTGCCCCATTCGCAAGAGGGTGACAATGACTGAGTCATACAACGGGACCGTCAGGATCACGAGTGGCGCCAAGACGCCGTACCAGTGCGTACCAAGCGCGTACTGTGGATCCTCATCCGTCGTAAAGGTGATCTGGATTGCAAGTGTTGCCAATAGAAATCCAACTGGAAGCGATCCACCATCACCCATGAAAATGCGCGCTGGTCGACCAGCGCGCCACGGGAAATTGAAGACCAAGAATCCAAGAAGCCCTCCGACCAGCAACGCCAAGACTGCTGCCGTGGCCCACTGCCCCGCGATGCATGCTGCCATACAGAATGCCGCCGCAGCGATGAATGAAACGCCACCAGCAAGGCCATCCATATTGTCAAGAAAGTTCACGGCGTTAATAATTGCAACTATAAACAACGCGCTCAGAGCAACTGATAGCCAAAGCCCGCCCACCTGCGCATCAAGCAGCATGAGTACGCGCACTCCACCAAATGCTGCCACGCCGATAGCCGCTGCACACTGCACCAGCAACTTTGGCCACGCAGGAATAGCACGGCGGTCATCGATGAGCCCCATGATGTGGAGGACTGCCGCGCCAATCAGAATTGCTCCTGCTGGTCGAGCGTTGCTTGCAAATCTCCGAGCGCTTTCCGCAAATGGTGGCAACCACTCGGCCAAGCGATCGGCGCCAATCACCGCTGCAGCGGTGAGCCCGGCAGCAATCGGCAACAACACTGACCACGTAATGGCGACGCCACCAATGTTTGGGACTGGACGCAATTCCTTGACATGCCCACCCGCACCCGCAGAATCCAGCGCGCCAGCGCGATGGCCAAGACGAATGAGAATGAATGTCATCACGGCCGATGCCACCGCGGCTGCGAAAGCGGCGGCGATGATGGCCAGCACAGCGTTTGTTCCGTCATCCTGCATCACCCAAGCCTATCCGCGCCGGGCGGCAGAATCGGGGATACTTTCCTCGATGAAATCCGTCACCGTCTATTGTTCTTCGAGCGGAGCCCTTGAACCCCACTTCACCCAAGGCGCTCGCGATCTTGGGCATGCGCTTGCCGACCGTGGTATTGCCCTTGTGTATGGCGGCGGCTCCATCGGGCTCATGGGTGCTTGTGCTCGTGCGACCAAGGAGCGCGGCGGTCGGGTGATTGGCGTCATTACCCATAAACTCATGGATCTTGAGCAAGGCTGGAACGGCTGCGACGAATTTGTGGTGGTGGACACCATGCAGCAGCGCCGACGGATTCTGATGGATCGCGCCGATGGCTATGTTGTGCTGCCCGGCGGTCTTGGCACCTATGAAGAGTTCTTCGAGGTGCTCGTAGCGCGGCAACTTGGCGACCACAACAAGCCGATAGCCATTGTCAATCATGACAACTACTACGACCCACTCGTCGCGATGATTGAGCATGGCATTGAGCACAGGTTTGTGCGCCCAGCAATCCGCAGTGTTCTCAGTGTGGTTACCACTGGCACCGCGGCGATTGATGCGCTGCAAGCGCACGAACCCGGTACACACGATGCCGCATCCTTCCTGCCAATGCACGCGGGTCGCGACATACGCCCTGGTTTGGGCAGCCAGACTTCCGCCCATCCCGGCGCTCCGAACCATAAGGATCCAGCCGCGTGAGCAACCGCGTTGGCATCATCGCTGGCCAAGGGACGCTCCCGTTTCTGGTGGCGCGCGGCATGCGTGCCGAGGGAAAACACATCTACTGCGTTGGTCTGCGAGGGCAGTGGATGCCCGGACTACCGGAACTATGCGACGAATTCCACGAAGCGGGGATCCTGCAGATGGGCAAGTGGATCCGCCTGTTTCGGCGCGCAGGTGTCCAGGAAGTGACCATGGTTGGTCGCGTCAGCAAGCAGCAGATGCACGAGCGATGGGCCAAACTGAAGGCGCTGCGCGACATTCCAGACTTTCGAACAATTGATCTTTGGCTACGAAAGCTGCGGCATGATCGACGCAGCGCTACCCTCTTACGAGCGGTGGCCGACGACTTGGCAACGCAAGGAGTACTTCTCATCGACTCGACCCGATACATCCCCGACCACATGGCAAGCGAGGGCCCCATGGGTCGCGTGCAGCCTGACGCTCGCGCACAGGGCGACATCGCCTTCGGCTGGCCACTCCTTGAGAAAGTCGGCGGACTAGACATCGGCCAAGCAATCAGCGTGCGCGACCGCGATGTCATCGCCGTTGAAGCGGTTGAAGGAACCGATGCCATGATTGCTCGAAGCGGCGAACTGTGCCGCGCCCGTGGCTGGACACTACTGAAGACTGCTCGTCCAGGTCATGACATGCGCGCTGACGTACCAACGATCGGCGTTCAGACCATTGAAAGCCTGGCAAAGGCGGGAGCCGGCTGTGTTGCAATAGGAGCAGGTCGCGTGATCTTGGTGGACCGCCCGGCGGTGCTCGCTGCAGCAGACCGCGCGGGGATCGCCGTCGTGGGCGTGAAGGTCTGACCGTGGCGACTGATGGTGCGCCACTGCCCTTCGTTTCGCGCGCTGGAGCAAAGCTTGCACACGCTCTTGAGCAATTCAAATTGGATGTCACTGGCCTCCGCTGCGCCGACTTCGGCTGCAATGTTGGCGGCTTTACCGACTGCATGCTGCAACGCGGAGCAGCAAGTGTGATCGCTATCGACACCGGCTATGGAACACTCGCATGGAAACTCCGCCAAGATGCGCGTGTTGAGACACGCGAGCGCACAAATGCCCTGCACGCTGTTCCACCCACTGGCGGCGTCGACCTTGTGGTGGTTGACCTCGCGTGGACGCCGCAGCGGCTTGCGATTCCGGTAGCTCTCACTTGGCTTGCGCCGGGCGGGCGCATCGTTTCATTGGTCAAACCTCACTATGAGTTACGCGATGCCGAGAAGGAATGGCTTGATCGCGGCTTTCTTCCGCATGACCGCGCCCCTGGGGTGGTAGCGCGCGTGGAAGCAGAGATGCCTGCACTCGGCGCGCATGTCTTGGGCAGCACCACGAGCCCACTCGTAGGCGGAAAGACAAGCAAGAAAAAGGGCGTGCCGGGGAACATGGAATGGTTAGTGTTGCTTGAAAGAGCGTGACGGCTACCTTTCGTCATTGATAGATCCAACACTCGCACAGAACACTCTCAAGTAACAGATGCGCCGTACGTCCAGAAGGACGTACGGCGCATTGATTTCAATATAAATGCGATGCGCTCAGCGACGACGACGCTTTGCCATGAACCCAGCCTGGCAAAGAAGTGCGAGCGCTCCGGGGCCTGGAACAACCATCGTCATTCCACCTGGGGACGTCGATGATTCCGTGTTGTACGCGTATGAGACGATCCTTCGATCAATTCCAGTTGCAGATGCACCAATCGCCAACTGCATCCAGCCAAAGTGTGTTGCTTTGTCGTCACCGACAAACCTAAAGCCGATGTAGTTATCCGATGAGTTCAATGCGAGGTCGGTTGCGGCACCACCAGTGATCCATGATGCCGTTGGCATTGAGTTAGAGATCACAAACTTCCAGGCTAAGTCTGACGGACCACCAGTGACTGGCGCAACATTCATGCGAACGAAGTTGTATCCACCCGGTGACAGAAAGTTGAGCGATGTAGTCCCGCCGACATTGATGTCCCAACCAGGCGCACTCGCAGCACTTGTAGAAATGGCCCCCGTTGAGATGTTCATGTAGAGACCCGTGCGGGTCGTTGGGATAGCCAGATTTGTTGAAACAACAACAATCGCCGCCTGAGCAGCAGACGTCGCGCCGAGGACGCCGATCGATGCGATAATCGCATAGCTTCTATAAATTGACATTTCCTTTTCCCTCTTCAAATTTTTTGAGCGCCCGCCACTCATTTAGAGTGGCTAACACCCTTCCCTTTTTCCGAACGCCGAGACTTTGAGGACCACCCCGAAAGTGGACCAACGAACTACGACTTGCAAACTGCAGACCCTAGTTACGCAAACGTAGCACGATTCCCTTTAGCTGCAAGTAATCGCGCGGGAGATTCCTGGATCTTCATGGAATTTTCATGATTAAATGGTCTTTAACAATGAGAAGTATTCCGAGATATATTTCTCTGGAGAAAAAATAGCCGTATTTTGGCGCTAATTGTGGAATGCGTGATGCTTGACAACACCCAATCGCGTTACAGTCTATGTCGCGGCGCATCGGTTTCGTGAAGCATCTGTTTGCTCTCAACGAGTTTCCAATGCGATACCGCTCCATCCGGTTTGGGACAAATTTTAGGAGAACTAGATATGAAACTCGTGTTGATTAGCTGCATTGCAGCCGCGTCTGTCGCCTCGTCCACATTTGCGCAGATCATTCCGGCCATCCGCATGCGCGGACCTGGCGACACCCAAACCTGCGTGCAGGTGGGCGGCGATGTGTTCTTTGATGTGTTCATCGATAACCCACAATTCACCGTCGTCGCTGGTCAGTTCTCCGTGAACTACGACAACACCGTGCTCGATTTCGTGGAAGTCCTCCCCGGCGCAGCTCCATTTGTCTCCGTTCCTCTCTCAATGCCCAACGAGTCTGCAGGCCAGCTCTTCTGGCTGTCCTCGGTGGCAGCCGGCGGCACGGGCACTGCCGCTGATTCCCGCATTGCGACTCTCAAGTTCCGCGCACTGACCGAAGACTGCAACGACGATGTGCAAGTGTCCTTCGACATTACGAGCACCCCAATCCTGATCGCCA
>JBIKQN010000375.1:0-2646 GCA_044349615.1 Phycisphaerales bacterium | reverse complement strand
GACAACGATCCCAATCTCCTCGCCAATCTTCGCTTGCAGCACGATGCTGCCGTGGCTCGACGTGCCGCAGCGCTGCAGCGCATCGAGGATCTGCGGCAGCAAGTTTCTAGTCAGGAACTTGCAAAGACACAAGCGATCGATGCTGCGCAACAGCGGGTTTCATCCGAGGAATTCGTGTGCGAGGCGAATCGGATCAATGAGCGTCGCATGGCACAACTCGTGGAGACCGGCGATGTTTCGCAGCGTGACTATGAGCTGGCCAAACTTGCGTTCGACAGTTCGCGCACCAATCTCGCCGCCGCGAAGGCCGTGTTTGAGCGTACAGGTCGTGATTACGACGCAACGATTGCAGGCACCAATGCAAGCCGCAGCAGCGCCGAGGGCGACATCGCCGCGGCCGACCGTGACATGGCGGTTGTTGATATTCAACTTGCCAAGACGGCGCAGCAGGTGGTGATCGCACCGCGCGATGGCATCGTGCTCAGTGTCTCGGCCTCTGAGGGCGCGTACCTCAAGCCAGGATCGGCCATCTGCGTTGTCATTCCCAATTCCGATGCCCGGTTCGTTGAGGCATGGATTGACGGCATGGACATGCCGTTGGTTGCACCGCGCGAAGTTCGCGCCGACGGCACGGAAGTACCAGGCAGCCGCGTTCGACTTCAGTTTGAGGGATGGCCCGCAGTGCAGTTTGTTGGTTGGCCGAGCGTTGCCGTTGGCACGTTTGGTGGCGAGGTGGTGTCAGTTGACGCCACTGACGATGGGGCGGGGCGCTTCCGCATTGTGGTGGCTTCGGACCCAAGCGATGAGCCATGGCCTGGCGTGCGATTCCTGCGTCAGGGCGTGCGAGCCAAGGTGTGGGTCCTCTTGCGGAATGTTCCGCTTTGGCAGGAAATCTGGCGCCAACTCAATGGTTTCCCACCAGTTGTTTCGGAAGCGGAGCCTGGCTCAAAGAAATAATGTTCGGACCAGCGCCGCCTTTTGGGTCTCTGGTCGCGCGCTGAGACCATCAGCAGTCAAACGCCATGGTGCCATCGACTTCCCGAGCGGACGGGTCGCAGCGAGCAGTCGGGTGGCAAACCTCTTAACTCCGACCATGGTTGGACGCTAATAGGAAATGGTCGAACGAGCGCGGAGTGACCTCGGAACTCAGCCGCGAATCGGTCCCAGTCGAGTCGAGCCTCAACCATCCGGTCTACGGAATCTAGAAAGTTGTTGCAGTGCTGCTGCAGATGAAATCCAATCAGATCTGCACCAAGCATGCCTGGAACGAGAGCCATCTGATAGTCCTGCACTAGTACGACAGCCGACTGGGTTCCGATCTCCTCAATGACCGCATCCGCGAAGCGCTGGTTGGCGCGAACATACTGCTCCCAATCGCTACTACGGTTTCTCCAACGAGGGCCTTTGGCCACTATGCCATCTCACCCATGAGCGCCCGACCTTCCGTGCTAGGTGTGGGTGACCATCCTTAAGTTGGTGCATGTATGCCGCGGGGCTTCGACTCCACGGTCAAGCCAGCAAATCGATCACAGAGCGCTTCTACCACCAGGCCGAACAACCACGATTCTCGTGCCGCAGCTAGGATCTTGCTGTGACAATCGGCATTCCCAAGGCGTGGCATTCGGTTGACCCGGCCTCGGCATGCGAGGTGCTCGGCTCACATCCCGACCGCGGGCTTGGCGCCTCAGAGGTCGCGCTGCGCTTGGCGCGGGACGGTATGAACGCGCTTGCCACGGCACGCCCGAAGCCATGGTGGGCGACGTTGCTCGCGCAGTTCCATGCGCCGCTCGTCTATCTCCTGGTGGTAGCGGCCATAGTGATGTTCTTCTTGGGTGATCATGTTGACGGCGGCGTGATCCTCGGCGTGGTGGCGATCAATGCAGCCATTGGGTTCGTCCAGGAGCGACGCGCCATGGCCGCGATCGACTCACTGGCAAGGACGATGGGCGTCGAGGCCACGGTCGTCCGGGGGGGAGAACGGCAACGCATCGACGCCAATGGTCTGGTGGCTGGCGACCTCATCGTCCTCGAGGCTGGCGACCGCGTCCCCGCCGATGTGCGCATCCTGCGCGCCACGGAATTCCGCGTCGATGAGTCGACACTCACGGGCGAGTCGCTGCCCGTGGCGAAGCGCCCGGAGCCGCTCGCCGAGCCAACGGTCTTGGCGGACCGCGCATGCATGTCTTACGCTGGGACACTCGCTGTCCGCGGGACTGCGGTGGCACTCGTCGTCGCCACTGGCGACCGGACCGAACTCGGGCGGATCAGCGAGTTGATCGAGGGCGCAGACAGGCTCGAGACCCCGCTTACTCGAAAGATCGCCTCGTTCAGCACGCTTATTCTGTGGCTCGTCCTAGGGGTAGCCGCTGTGACATTTGTCATCGGTGTGGCGCGCGGCGAGACCCCGGCATTGATGTTCAAGGTGGCTGTCGCCCTGGCGGTCGGCGCGATCCCGGAAGGTCTTCCGGCGGCGATCACCATCATGCTTGCCGTGGGCGTGTCGCGCATGGCTTCGCGTAAGGCGATCATCCGGAAGCTGGCAGCGGTCGAGGCTCTCGGCAGTACCACGGTTATATGCTCGGATAAGACTGGGACACTCACCCGCAACGAGATGACGGTGCAGTCGATCTCGGACGGTATACGCAC
>JBIKQN010000374.1:0-2650 GCA_044349615.1 Phycisphaerales bacterium | reverse complement strand
CCGGCAGCGCCAGTGGCTCCGGCGGCGCCAGTGGCTCCGGCGGCTCCAGCTCCGAAGTAATTCAGTGACGAGCGGTCATCCGCTCACGCTGATTCACTGTATGGATTTGGATTCATGCAGTTGATTTGTTCAAAACATCACGGCGCGGCGCCATTCAGGCCCGCGCCGTGATTCTTTGACGGCCGTATCCTGCTCGTCCCATGGCAACTGACTACCTGAAGCGATTCGGCATCGCGCGCGACCCGCGCCTCCTCCCCCGCAATGTGAAGACGGCCACAATGCTTGCTGAGGGCAAGGCCATCGACAGCCTCGAACCAGCAACTGGCAAGATCTTGGGGACTATCCGTCTCGACGGCGCGAAGGAGTACGAGCGCGCCATTCGTGCCGCGCGCGAAGTGCAGCCGGAGTGGGCCATGCTGCCGGCGCCAAAGCGTGGCGAGATCGTGCGCTTGATCGGTGAAGCGTTCCGCGCGCAGAAGGAACAGCTGGGCGAGTTAGTTGCGCGCGAGATGGGCAAGATCTATGCAGAGGGTCTTGGCGAGGTGCAAGAGTGCATCGATATCGCAGACTTCTCGCTGGGGCTCTCGCGGCAGCTCTACGGTCTCTCCATGCACAGTGAGCGCACACGCCACCGCATGTATGAGCAGTGGCACCCGCTTGGAACGATCGGGATCATTACTGCGTTCAACTTCCCGGCTGCCGTGTGGGCTTGGAATGCAATGCTCGCCGCAGTGTGTGGCGACACCATGATCTGGAAGCCGTCACTCATCACTCCGCTGACTGCGATTGCCATGAACAAGGTGGCGCACGATGTGATGCGATCCCAAGATGTCTTCGTGCCAAAGTGTGGTCGTGCAGAGGACGTGTTTGGGCTAGTGATTGGTAACGATGCCGAAGTGGGCGAGGCAATGCTTGCTGATCGACGTTTGCCACTCATCAGTGCCACGGGCAGTACCCGCATGGGTCGACGCGTCGGTGAAGTTGTTGGTAAGAGGCTTGGGCGCACGCTCCTTGAACTCGGCGGAAACAACGCCATCATTGTGATGCCTGATGCGGACATGGATCTTGCAGCACGCGGCGTGCTGTTTGGAGCAGTTGGCACCGCAGGCCAGCGTTGCACCACCACTCGACGCCTGATTGTTCATAAGGATGTTGTTGGCGAACTCACCAAGCGACTCGTGAAGAGTTACAAGAGTGTTCCGATTGGCGACCCTATGAAGAAGGGAACGCTGATGGGTCCACTGATCAATGCACGTGCTGTAGAGAACATGCGTGCAGCCATCGTGCGCGCTGAAGCAGACGGATGCAAGGTTCTTGCTGGCGGAACGGCGGGCATCGATCGATTCCGCAAGAAGGCGGGTAACTTTGTTGAGCCGACATTGATCTCCGTGCCACGCGGCGTGGTGCCAGGCATCTGCTGCGAGGAGACCTTTGCGCCGATTCTCTACATCTTCACCGTTGATTCATTCGATCAAGCGCTCGCTATCAATAATGGCGTTGATCAAGGTCTTTCCAGTGCGGTCTTTACTGACAGCGTGCGGAGTGCGGAGCGGTTCCTCTCTGCTGAGGGCAGCGACTGCGGCATTGCGAACGTCAACATCGGTACCAGCGGAGCGGAGATCGGCGGGGCCTTCGGCGGCGAGAAGGACACCGGCGGCGGACGCGAATCTGGTAGTGACAGTTGGAAGCAGTACATGCGTCGTCAGACCTGCACCATCAACTGGTCTAAGGATCTGCCGCTTGCACAGGGCATCGTGTTTGGCTGATGATGCGGGTAATGGCAAGGAGCAATCGCTATGGCACTTGATCGAGATCAACTCGCAATGCGCGCCTCGCATGAACTGCGCGATGGGTTCTATGTGAATCTTGGAATTGGGATCCCCACGCTTGTGGCAAACCATGTTCCGCAAGGAATGACGGTGTGGCTGCAGTCAGAGAATGGTCTGCTTGGAATGGGCCCATTTCCGAAGGATTCTGAAGTTGACGCAGACCTTGTGAATGCAGGCAAGCAGACCGTGACTGCCGTGAAGGGAGCTAGTTTCTTCTCAAGCGCGGACAGTTTTGCGATGATTCGTGGTGGGCACATTGACCTTGCCATCTTGGGTGCCATGGAAGTGAGCCAGCATGGTGATCTTGCTAATTGGATGATCCCTGGAAAGTTAGTCAAGGGTATGGGCGGCGCCATGGACTTGGTTGCGGGCGTGCGGCGCGTGGTGGTGGTCATGGACCACTGCAACAAGAAGGGCGAGAGCAAGTTCATTCCTGCATGCACCCTGCCCCTGACTGGCAGACAGTGCGTACACATGCTGATCACAGATCTGGCGGCGTTTGAGCTTGACCGCAAGGCGGGGTTGTTCCGCCTGCTGGAAACAGCACCGGGAGTCACCGTTGAAGAGGTGAAGGCCAAGACGGCTGCTGAGATCTTGATCGATCGCCCCGTGACGGTGATGACTGTCTGAGGGTCGCGCGCGCAACGCCCCGTTACTGGCCCGCAATCGCCTTACGCGGACAGCCGCTGAGCGCCGCTTTGTCCTCTCCGGCGAGTGCGCGCTAGGTGGCGTTTGATCACAGCCGGCCTTCTTACTGGCTCGCAATCGCCTTACGAGGACGGCCGCTGAGCGCGGCCCTGTCCTCTCCGGCGAGTGCGTGC
>JBIKQN010000373.1:0-2651 GCA_044349615.1 Phycisphaerales bacterium | reverse complement strand
CTGGAAGACACCCGCGGTTGGCTGCACCCTCGAGCGATCGCTCATACGCCTGATTGCGCTGGCGCTGGCGCTAGCACAGGCGCGGGGGCAGGTGCTGGCTGCTTGGCTAGCCATGCTTTCCAGGCAGAAATACCGAGTGCTCGAGTTTCCCACGGATCGTTGAAGCGGTAGCCGTTGGTTTCGCCAGTCAGCCTTTGCAGTGCGCTGATGGCTGCAAATCGCACTGAGGAGTCGTCAGAGGCGAGATTCACGATCAGTTCCTTGATGTCTTCCGTCCTTCCGGACTGGGCAGTCTCACGGATAGCACCAAGCCGGGCAGCTGGGGTGGGGTCGACGTAAGAAGGTTCCACTGGCCCACAAGCGGGTACTAGAAGGCAAGCAGAGAGTGCCGCGCGGGCAAGAAGGAAGCGTGGAAGTCGGTTCACCCCCGCAGTGTAGAGCGAATCAACCGCCTGTAGGATTGCGATCTTCACTATGAAGAACGTGACCGAAACTGTACTTATCCTCGACTTCGGCAGCCAGTTTGCGCAGTTGATCGCCCGTCGTGTCCGCGAACTGGGAGTGCACAGCCTTCTGGTGGCACCAGGAACGCCCATTGAAATACTCCGCGGTCTTGGGGCGAAGGGCATCATCATGTCCGGTGGTCCCGCGAGCGTCTTTGAGGAAGGTGCGCCGCGTTGCGATCCCGCGGTTCTTGAAATGGGAATTCCAGTCCTAGGCATTTGCTATGGCATGCAACTGGGCTGCCAAATGCTTGGATTCGAAGTGAGACCGGCGGAAAGTCGCGAGTACGGACGTGCGCATTTAGATATTCATGATGGTCATGGACTGATGCACGGAATCCCACCGCGAACCACGGTCTGGATGAGCCATGGCGATCAGGTGCAGGATGCGCGTGGTGATCTAGCGGTACTTGCGTCAACGGAGACATGCCCGGTGGCAGTGGTAGCGCATAGGTCAAAGCCATTCTTTGGGGTGCAATTCCATCCTGAGGTGACACACACGCCGCACGGCATTGATGTGTTGCGCAACTTTCTTTATAACGAGTGTCATTGCACGGGTAACTGGCGCATGGCCGACTTTTTGGAACGCGAGACGGCGCGCATCCGCGCCGAAGTTGGCACTGATCGCGTTATCTGTGGACTGTCGGGCGGCGTCGATTCGAGCGTTGTTGCCGCGCTTCTCTCGCGAGCGATTGGCAGTCAGCTGACATGCATCTTTGTAGACAATGGATTGCTGCGGACAGGCGAGCGAGATTTGGTCGAGAGCACATTCCGTGGAGCATTTGATGTTGATCTTCGGGTCATTGATGCGTCTGCTGAATTCCTTGCTGATCTAGAGGGCATTACTGATCCTCAAGAGAAGCGCCGCCGTATCGGACATCGATTCATCAACGTGTTCCAAGAAGCAGCGCGGGACATTGGCGCCAATGCACGTTGGCTGGCACAGGGAACGCTCTATCCCGATGTCATTGAGAGTGGCGCAAGCTTGGCGGGAACCGCAGCAAACATCAAACTGCATCACAACGTGGGCGGGCTCCCTGTGGAACTGGGATTCCAACTGATTGAACCGCTGCGCGATCTCTTTAAGGATGAAGTGCGCCGTCTTGGTGAAGTGCTCGCGCTTCCGCCGCAAATTGTCTGGCGCCATCCGTTCCCGGGTCCAGGACTTGCTGTTCGTGTGATTGGAGAAATCACTCCAGAGCGACTCGCCATTCTGCGCGATTGCGACGAGATCTTCTTGGAGGAAATCGTCTCGGAGGATCTTTACCGAGTCACAAGTCAGGTGTTTGCCGTGCTGCTTCCGGTAAAGACCGTGGGCGTGATGGGTGATGGCCGCACCTATGACTCTGTCGTTGCGCTGCGCGCGGTGACCACTGAAGATTTCATGACGGCGGATTGGGCGCGCCTCCCTTGGGATGTGCTGGCGCGGATTTCCAACCGCATCATCAATGAGGTGAAGGGCGTGAACCGCGTGGTCTATGACATCTCAAGCAAGCCACCTGCCACTATTGAGTGGGAATAGGTGAGGCTGGGACGGACGACACGCCGTCTTAGGCTCGATGCGTTCCGCCAGTGCGATCGAGGGCCATCTCAAGAACATCGCACACGATGTTCACTTCCTCTTCCGTCATGTCGTTGAAGAAGGGGAGGGCGATTGTCCGCGCTGCTGCACTTTCCGCCACGGGGTATTGCCCTGGTTCGGTGCCCATCACTGCGCGGACTTGCGGCAACAGGCTAGTCGCGGGGTAATAATTGGCTGCCCCAATATCTTGTCGATGCAGCACGCCGATGATGGCGTCGCGATCATCGCAGGTGTAGCGCGTTGAAAGTCGGATGACAAAGTTGGCCCAACTGACGCTGCTGCCTTCAGGAACCGTTGGCAGCACGATGTCAGGGTTTGCTGCAAGGCGACGCACATAGGCAGTGGCAACAGCTTGTCTGCGTACGACAATGGAATCAAGGCGCCGGATCTGTCCGCAACCGAGTGCGGCTGCAGACTCAGTCATGCGCGCGTCATAGCCACCAAGTGCAATGTGTTCCAGAATGGCGCCGATGTCGCGGGGCTGTCCAGAGAAACTCATGCGGTCTACGCGTCCTTGATGACGAAGTGCTCGGCAGGATGCAGCAATCGTGTCATCGTGCGTGACC
>JBIKQN010000372.1:0-2658 GCA_044349615.1 Phycisphaerales bacterium | reverse complement strand
CGTAGACACGCCCCCAGACGCGTGAGCGCCAAAGGCGCGTTGATTACCGCGTATTCCTCAATAGCCACAAAACCGTGACCTTTAAGTAAGCGGGTTCGGGGGCGGTTGAATCTTGATGAACACGTATAGATCCAGCCGCTCCGCCACCCCCATCACCCCAAACAACCCACAAACGTCCCACTCGGCCGCATCGCCGCCGCAGTTCGCTTCGGGTCTGGGTGGTAGTACCCACCAATGTCCACTGGCTTGCCTTGCACGCCGTTCAGTTCCGCAACGATCTTCGCTTCGTTCGCAGTCAGCTTGGCAGCAATCGGCGCAAAGTGCGCAGCCAACGCGGCGTCCTTGGTCTGCCGCGCCACTGCTTGCGCCCAGTACAGCGCTAGGTAGAAATGGCTTCCGCGGTTGTCGAGATCACCAACCTTGCGAGCTGGACCCTTGTTGTTACGGAGGTACTCACTAGTTGCAGCATCAAGCGTCTCTGCCAACACTGCCGCACGCGCATTGCCCGTCCGCTGCGCCATGTGTTCAAAACTTGCAGCAAGCGCCATGAACTCACCGAGCGAATCCCAGCGGAGACTGTCCTCGGCAACAAACTGCTGAACATGCTTCGGCGCAGAACCACCAGCACCCGTCTCAAACAGACCACCGCCATTCATCAGCGGAACGATCGAGAGCATCTTGGCGCTCGTACCGAGTTCCAAGATCGGGAACAGGTCAGTCAGGTAATCGCGCAGCACATTGCCCGTGACTGAGATGGTGTCAAGACCCTTCTTCATGCGCTCAAGACTAAAGAGGCACGCGGCTGAAGGCTCAAGAACACGGATATCAAGACCCTTGGTGTCATGTAAAGCAAGGTAAGCATGAACCTTGGCCAGGAGTTGCGCATCATGAGAACGCTTGGAATCAAGCCAGAAGACGGCCGGCGTCTGGGTAGCCCGCGCCCGATTCACTGCAAGTTTCACCCAATCACGAATGGCCGCATCAGTCACGCGACACGCACGCCAGATGTCACCAGCCTGAACCGCGTGCTCCATGAGCGTCACCCCGGAGCCATCCACCATACGAACCGTTCCAGCTGACTTGATCTCAAAGGTCTTGTCATGACTGCCGTACTCCTCGGCAGCCTGCGCCATCAGGCCAACATTCGGAACGCTCCCCATGGTCCGCGGATCGAACGCGCCGTGCGTACGGCAGAAATCAATCACCGCCTGGTAAATCCCGGCGTAACTCCGGTCCGGAATCACCGCCTTCACATCCTGCGTCTTGCCCGCTGCATTCCACATCTTGCCGCCTTCGCGCAACATCGCTGGCATGGATGCATCCACGATGACATCGCTAGGCACATGAAGATTGGTAATCCCCTTGTCGCTATCAACCATGGCAATAGCAGGACCACTTGCATAGACAGCCTTGATGTCTGCCTCAATCGCTGCGCGCTCAGACTCCGCAAGCGTGGCGAGTTTGGCAATGAGGTCACCAAACCCGTTCTTCACGTCAACTCCAAGCCGCGCGAGCGTGGCTGCGTGCTTCTCAAATACTGGCTTAAAATAGGCACGAACCGCGTGGCCGAAGATGATCGGGTCAGAGACCTTCATCATGGTGGCCTTCAAGTGCAGGGAGAACAGCAGCCCCGATGCGCGCGCATCTGCGATCTGCGCGTCAAGGAATGTGCAGAGCTCCTGCTTACTCAGGAATGTGCCATCAATGATGTCGCCCGCTCCAAGACGAATGCTGTCCTTCAGGACAGTGACTGTGCCGTCGGCGCCAACATGCTCAATACGCACTGTGGTGGGTGCAGCCACGGTCAGGGACCGCTCGTTGCCAAAGAAATCGCCGTGAGTCATCGACGCCACATGCGCCTTGCTATCGGGACTCCATGCGCCCATCTTGTGCGGATTGGCGCGCGCGTACTCCTTGACAGCCTTCGGCGCACGACGATCACTGTTGCCCTCGCGAATCACCGGATTGACTGCACTGCCCTTGATGCGGTCGTAACGAGCCTTGATATCACGCTCAAGATCCGTCTTTGGCTCATCAATGTACGAAGGCACCGCGTAGCCCTGCGTTTGCAGTTCCAAGATGGCCGCCTTGAGCTGCGGCATCGACGCGCTCACATTGGGCAACTTGATGATGTTTGCATCCGGGGTCAGGCACATGCTGCCAAGTTCAGCAAGCGCGTCCGGAATCCGCTGCTCGGGCTTCAGGTTCTCAGGAAAACTCGAGATGATCCGACCCGCAAGAGAGATGTCCCGCAACTCAACGGCAATCCCAGCAGGCTCCGCAAAGGCACGAATGATCGGCAGAAATGAATAAGTGGCCAGGGCCGGTGCTTCGTCGGTGTGCGTGTAGATGATTGTCGGAGTCGTCATAGCGAGGTACCTCAATGAGAATGGCCAAAGCGGCCAACACAATGTGTACCAAGCAGTGTACGAAAGATGCGTGAGCGCCTGCCCGGACGGACGAGCCTGAAATTCACAGGCACGCCCGTCCACCGCATGGCGTGGTCAGGCCTGCGCGATGCCTTCGCGTATGGCAAATCGCATGAGATCAGAGCGGGTGTCGATGCCCAACTTCTTCATCATTCGCTCCTGATGGCCATCAATTGTCTTGGGACTTCGTGCAAGCTGCCGAGCAATCTCAACCCGCGACTGCCCGTTA
>JBIKQN010000371.1:0-2659 GCA_044349615.1 Phycisphaerales bacterium | reverse complement strand
CTACTTCAGTGGCCCGCTCACAACCCCAACAACCACCATCGCGATTCCTGACGCAACGGGTGAGCTGCTTGAGAACCCCTGTGCCGAATGCGGCAAAGCCACCTTCCCGAAGGGCATTACGTATGTCCTCAGCACTCCCGTGCTTCTCACCGTCGAAGACGGCGTAGTGATTGGAGTCTGCACCAATAGTGATGATGCAAATCTCGTTCGCGCCGCGCTCAACGCCAAACGCACCACCACACCATGAATGGATTCCTTCGTCGAATTGCTATTCCCA
This sequence comes from Phycisphaerales bacterium, assembly GCA_044349615.1. GTDB lineage: Bacteria > Planctomycetota > Phycisphaerae > Phycisphaerales > SM1A02 > UBA966. The sequence continues at coordinate 2,382 of JBIKQN010000371.1, read as the reverse complement.
CCCTGCTCCTCACCTGTGTTGGCATTGAGTGGTCGCGCGGAGGTGACGCGCTTCCTACTTGGCTTGCAAACCTGTCCGTGAAGACTGGCTATGGATCAGACAAAGTCCTGCGAGTCCTGATTGCCATTGAACTTTGCGGAGCGTTCTTTGCCTTTCTCTCCTCTGGAATGTCACGCCGTGTTGCGTGGCTCACTGGCATCGGCTTTGCCTTCAGTGGACTTGCTGAACTCTCAGCCATTCTGAATGCGCCGGGCGATACTGCGGTGCCCGCAAGCATGTGGATTGCACCACTTGTTGGTCTGGCTATCGGCGCAGGGACGCTTGCCCTGATGATGCGCCCCACCACCGAGCCTGTCATTCGAAGTCGGATTTCCGCTTTGAAGGTCATTGGCGCGGTCGTGCTCGGTGCCGTCGCATTTGGCATCGCCGGGCGAATGGAACTGAGTGCCCGGACACAATCGCGCTTCAGCAGTGGCGGCGCGGAATCGGTGGTACTCAACACGGATGAATGGGTCGGCATGACCATGGCCGAAGCGGGCGTCGCTCGGCATATACCGCAGTTAACCCCACTCACCATGGAAGGCACGAAGTGGGTTGTGTTCTACTCACCCACCTGCGGACGGTGCCATGAGGTCTTCCGCACTTACTTCTCCGGACCACAGTCCGGGAGTGTCATTGCCGTACTCGTTCCACATGGTCCAGGTGTGAAAGTGCTGCCCAGCGACCAACCAGCCGATGTGGAGTGCGAGGGCTGCGAGCGACTCTCACTTCCTGATACAAAGCAATGGATCATCACGCCTCCCACCATCGTGAAGGTGGAGAACGGGAAAGTGACCTGCGTCACCAGCACTGATTATGATCGCTGCCGAACTCCCGCTGACGTCAAGCCGTAACAGGCCGGACACGAATGGTGTGAGCACACACGGATAGTTCGCTGCCACCAGTCATCGGGAATCGACGCGGTTCGGTTGAGCCATCAACGATGGCTTCGGCTGCAGCCCATCGAGTTGCATCGTCCATTCGTTCATCAGCCAGCATCCATACTGCTGTCGCTGCCAAGGCCTCGGGCGCATGTTGCAATGCGCTGCGGTCAATGGAACCGTCTGCGTGACGCATCGCAGACACATGTGATTCAAGCAATACGTTTCCAAGCCGGGCAAGTTCGCCGGTTCGCGTTGCCCGCCGCGTCACGCCGGCAGCAATCGATTCCAAGGCAGGAATCACCATATGCCGAACGACTCCACGCGGCGTGTCGCGCCGATCGTTCGTAGGATCTTCGCGCCACTCAACCCCAAGTTCCACGCAGGCGCCCCGCAATGACTCGCGTGCAATCCGTAAGCAAGGACGAACAAGCTGTAGCCCTTTCGCTCCTTGGTGTTCACACGGAATGGGTCGGCGCGATGGCATGCCACCCAGACCGCTGAGACCAGCGCCGCGCGCCAGTGCAATCAGCATGGTTTCCAATTGGTCATCAGCATGATGCGCGGCAAGCACACTGGCTGCATCACACTCCACGGCCATCGATGCAAGCGCCTCGTACCGGGCAGTCCGTGCGCGGTCTGCAAGTGCAGACCCAGTGGCTAGTTCAAGGCGCCGAGTCATGACTGGCACGCCAAGACGCGCGCCAACCGCTGCAACAGACTGGCAATCAAGGCGTGATTCACTTCGAATCCCATGATCAACGGTGCCCACAGTCAACGCGATACGCCCATGCGCTGATAGTCCAGCACAAAGCGCCATGAGCGCCGTTGAATCAGCACCACCGCTCGCAGCAACCATGACACGCGCACCATCTGGCACTCCAGCGCGGGTTAATCCGCGTGCTACCTCTGCTGTCAATGGATGCCGCCGACATGCCAGAAGGAGCCGCTCGTCGACCGCTGTATTCATGGTGCCGGTGCCGGTGTCGGAGTCACGGGTGCGGAAGGCGCAGGAGTTTCGGGTACGACTGGCGCGGGTACGACAGGAGCGGGGACGACTGGCGCCGATACAGCAGGCGCAGGCGGCGGCGGCGGCACTATCGCGGCTGCCTTTGGCAACTCAACCACCAGTTCACTTTCAATCACACCTTCCACTGGCGCACGCGCACGCCACCGTAGGCGCGGCGCGGCCGAGAGGATGTCAGCAGCCAACGAAACACCTTGCACGAACGGCTCTGGCGTCTCCGGCACAAAGAGCGCTGGTTCCGTCGTCCATGATCGCAAGTGCGCAGCCAACGCACGCCCAGAAATAACGCCAAGCTCATGAGCATCATCTGGGTCTGCAATGCGCTCTGCAGTCGTGATTGCCGTACCAATCTTGGCAAGCAGTCCGGGGTCTGTCGCAACCACTTGCCATGCACCATTCGGACCACTCTGTGTCATCCAACCAAGCCGGATTGGG
>JBIKQN010000370.1:0-2664 GCA_044349615.1 Phycisphaerales bacterium | reverse complement strand
GCTTGCGTACATTCGACTCCGCATGGCGGCAGTGGTTGGGAAGGGCTGCATGTGCCTGACAAACATAGTCCCAATTCACCGCGCGCCAAGCTGCGCAAGCCTTGGATTCCACGCAAAGTCCGTAAACCAACAACTATTCGCGTTACAACCGTCAATCAGGTCGACGGGCGCTCGTGATCTCGCTCGTTACGATGAACGCCCGTGGGGACGTTCCACCGTGCACATCACGCGCACATTGGCAACCGTTGAGAAAGCGATCACTATGGTCGACCATCCGAAACACACCGCCAGAACGCTTCCCGCTTCGTCCAAACCGGAGCGCTCTCCCTTCAACCGGGCTGCCCGCCGCGCGCTCACGTGGACTGCGCGCGCGGTGATCGCGGTCGCTCTTGCATACATCGCATTCGGCGCGTGGCTGTGGTTCAACGAACCGGTCATTCGCATTGATCATGTTGCAGCGTTGCGCGCCATGATGCCGGTAGCCGCATCGCCGGAGCAAGCAGTGTGGCCGGACTTTCGAGACCACATGGTGGCCATGGGCCTTGGCGCTGATGATCCCGCACACGAATCGGCCGGCGTGGAGGCAATGGACGCCATGCCGTATCCAGGCAGTGAGCAGTGGGCTGGCGCGCGCGAATGGCTGACGGCCAATGCCGCGCCACTTGCAATACTCCGCGATGCAACGCGCCGTCCGGTGTTTGGATTTCCCATTGGCGTACCGGTGTCCGAAGCGGACGCGCGGCTCCTTGGCAAGAGGCTTCTGCCGAGTGCGAGTTCAAGCGGCGCGGCGAGCGCGAGCGAATTTCCGATGTTCAGCATCTTGCTTCCACACCTGGCGCCACTGCGTACGGCGGCGCGCATTCTTGCAGTCGACATGTTCGCCGCAGCGGAGATTGGTGACGGTGAGCGCGCCACACGCGACGCTGAGGCAGGCATAGCTCTCTCAGTACACGCGCAAGAAGGTCGTTTCCTTGTGAACGACCTGGTTGGAGTTGCCATGCGCCGCATGACGCTTGGGCGAATGATGGCATTGCTTGAGTGGAAGCCAGAGTTGTTCACCGATTCGCAACTTGCGCGCATGCAGGCTGCCGCCATGAGTGTTCCTGCCCAGTTTCAGCACCTCAACCTTGACTCTGAACGCCTGGCGTTCAATGATGTCGTCCAGCGCATGTACACCGACAACGGGAACGGCGATGGTTGGTTCCGACCCTCGCTCGCGCAGATGGAGGCGCTTGGCCTTGGAAAGGGACTTGGTGAAACGAACCCGGATGCTCCAGGGGACATGACCCAAAGGGTGGCAGCAGCAAGCAGCGGAATCTTTGCGCCAATCGCTGCGCTGTACGTAGTCGGCAGGCGCGACACGCTTGACCGCTATAACACGATCATCTCTCGCTACGAGGAAGACGCGTCGCTCCCGCTTCGTGACCTTGATCACTCGCGTGGCGCAGAATCGGATAATGAACTTGGAATGATGATGGCAGGCACTGCGGAGCGCTGGCGCTGGTGCTTGGTGAGCTTTCTCACGCCAGCACTTGGGCAGGCTTCACACGTGTCCGCTGTTGATCGCGCCGTATGCCTTGCTACGGCGACCGGTTACGCGGCTGAGCGATATCGACGCGCGCATGGGGCGTGGCCGAACGCTGCGAGCGACCTCGTACCTGCGTTCATGGCAACGGTGCCCGAGGATCCGTGGTCGGGAAAGCCAGTATTGATGTCTTCCGACGCTGATGGATTTCGGATCTGGTCCGTGGGTCGCGATGGTGTTGATGACCGCGGCGACATCACGATCTGCATCCCCGCCGTGCTTGGCGAACATCCTGGGGAATCAGCTTCCACCATTCCTGACGTTCGGGCGCCGTGGAATGCTCCGCAGAATGGACCAACCACTGACTGGGTTTGGTTCGCGCCGCGTGGAGACTTCACGCGCTGGTCGAGCCCCTAATCCGCCGACGCGAGCAGCACGCCACCAGGCACATGGTTCAGCCCTGAAGCACAACCCGATACCCTGTGTCCATGCGCATGCCATTCCTGCTGCCACCGGTGATTCTGCAGCGCATGCTTGTTGCGTTGTGCATGTGCGCTGCTGGAATACTGGTCTCGCAGGCGACTGCGCAAGACAACGCTGCACCTCTATGGCGCGCAGCATTCGAGGCCGCTGGTTACGGCACGAATGCCCCAGTCATCAGCGTTGACGAAGAAGCGTTCCTTGGAAATCTCCACTATCCCCTCACCCAAGAAGAGCGTGCGCAGCTTGATGTATTGCTGCAGCGAACCGCGGCTGTCCGGCAACAATTCGATGCTGCCGCACGAGTGAAGCGTGCTGACTGGGACCTTGACCGATCAAAGGGATTTGCGCTCACACTTGGCCATCTCCCCAACATGCGCAGCGCAGCGCGGCTGATGCGCGTGCAAGTGATTGCAGAACTTGATGACAGCAATTCAGCCGATGCTCTCGTGAGTCTGGCGGCTCTTGGCATCATGGGTGCGCAATCAGGACAAGATCGAATCGCCATTAGTTCAATGGTTGGTTCGTCGCTCGCTTCAATGCTCGCCGATACGGCGAACGAGGCAATCGAGGCGGGCGCCGTTGATGACAAGGGCGCGAAGCAACTTCTTGATGCACTTGGCCCGCTTAAAGGCTCGGATCCATTTCGATATGGAGAT
>JBIKQN010000369.1:0-2666 GCA_044349615.1 Phycisphaerales bacterium | reverse complement strand
TGGCGAGCCTGACAGTGAGGCCAACATTCTTGAGAATGCACGCAGGCTGATGGAGGCAATCGGTGCTCCCGGTTTAGAAATGGTTCGCGTGCGGCAAGTCCATGAGTGTGCCGTGTTTCACTGCCGAGGTGATGAGCGCTTTGGAACGCCAGCGATCGCCGCTGACGCGGTGCTTGCTTCTGATGGTCGAGTGGCACCCTGTATTCGAACGGCCGATTGCGTTCCGATCCTGGTGGCTTGCACTGAAAGTGGCACCACATGCGCGATTCATGCAGGATGGCGTGGAATTGTCGCTGGCGTCGTGCCAGAGGCAATCCGGGCAATGTGTGCAGTGCGCGGCACTCGGGCTGGCAGCATGATTGCCGCTATTGGGCCATGCATTGGGCGAGATGTGTACGAAGTTGGCGCCGATGTTGCCGGTCAGTTCGCGGGTGCAGTGGGGGCGGCATTTGTCCTGCCGGCGATCGGCAGTCGCCGCAAGGAACACATCGATTGCTTTGGTGCCGTGCGTGAGCAGTTACGGGCTAGCGGTGTTCCATTGGAGTCCATTGATGGCGAGGAACTCTGCACAGTGGCTACACCTCGCGAGTTCTTTAGTTATCGAAGAGACGGTGCCCGGAGCGGTCGGATGGCGGCAGTGATTGCGCCGCGCGGATAGTTCGGGCACCGGTACCAAGTGGTCATCCGTGTTCACTGGCATACATGCGCCGAGTCCCGTATTGTCTAGGACAATGAACCTGTTTCCCATGAACTGGCGACATCTGTGTGTCCTCCTCATTGCAATGGTGTACGCGGTCTGTCCACTACGCATAGCACAGGCATCACTCGATGCAGAGTCGCTACCTGACCCCACACGAGAAATCAAAGTTGGAGTGTTTGGCGTTGCGCCATTCTCGATCCCAGACACTGCAATGAAGTGGACGGGATATGCGGTCGTGATGTTTGAAGCAGCTTCGATTCATGCCCGGGTGGTCCCTGATTTTCAGGAATTCACGACAATGAATGCGCTTCTTGATGCAGTCGCCAGCGGTCAGGTGGATGCTGGTGTTGGAAACATTTTGGTAACGAGTGAGCGATTGGAGCAGGTGGACTTCTCGCAGCCAATCCTCGACGCGGGCCTGCGGGTCATGGTCTCCTCTGATCATCAAAATTCCATTTCGCGATTGTTGACTGGGCTATTTGACGGTGGACACATACACGCGATGGTGTATGGCAGTCTTGCCCTCCTTGCGTTCACAGTGCTGGTGCTAGTAGCCCTTCGCAGGCTTGACCGCGAATTCACACCGCATTGGCATGAGGGATTCGCGGAGTCGCTGCATCATGTGGTTTCTGTTGCGATGACTGGAAAGACCACATACAAGGGCGGCATTGTTGCGCCATGGGTAGGTCGAATCATTGCTGCTACGTGGCTGCTCTTTGGAGTAGCGACGGTTGCATACTTAACATCAAGTGTCACCAGTGTGATGACAACAAACGCTTTGCACGGGCAGATTCACGGTCCGGCCGATTTGGTCGGAAAGACTGTTGGAGTGTTGAGCGGTACGGGTGGTGAGTCGTACTGCTCCGAACAGAAGATCAACATTGTTCAATTCCCAACAATGGAAGCGGCAGCGCAAGCGTTGACCGAGCGGCGTGTTGATGCAATAGTTGCCGATGGATCAACTCTGGAGTACTACGACCTAAAGCATGCCGATGTAGCGGTCATGGTGGTGGGCGAACTATTCCAGCGCCGGCACTTTGCATTTGCCTTTCATCGCGACAGCAGCAATGTGCGGCAGAAGTTTGACATCGCCATTCTTGCGTTGCGCGAGAATGAAACACTCGAGCAAATTCGTCGGCGCTGGTTTGGACATTGATGCGGGGACGCATGGCGACCTTGCCGTGCAATGAATGGCTGCTAGCGAACCTCGATTTTTGTGGCCCTGACAACCAGTAGCCCCGCATCATTTTGCTCAGAGACTGTGCCTGTAACGGCAACCACTGCCAATGGGTCAAGGCCCGACATGCCGCGCACTGCCACCTTGAGCGGTCGACCATTTGAGTCAGTGATCTCAATGGTTGCAGTACCGCGCTTGAGGGCGCCGCGATCCTCGCAGCAGTAGTCCCACGGCGTTGCACAGTGGTCAGGGTCTCCAGCGTCCGAGCAACTCTTTAATGCGGGATCGACGATGGTAAAGACGGCCCGATCTTGGCCAAACGGGTCTTCGCTGCCGCCGATACGACCGACCAATGTGATCGTTTCGCCTTGCTTTGCTGTCGCCTTCACGGCAGACACTCCAGTGCCTGTGGCCGGACCCTTACTGATGAGTCCCGCCGGAATCCCAGCGGTCGCTTTCACCTGCGGCGCAGAAGATCCATCGCATGCCACCATGGCGGTAGCCAAGACTGCGCAACTGAGTGTGGAGATGGAGAATCGAATTGTGTTATTGATGAGGGTGTTCATGGAATTCATTTCTTTCGGTTGAGATGATGGTATGGAACGGTGATGGAGACAGGGCGGAAACTTAATCAGATTTGAGTGCAGCGGGGAGTGGAAGTCGCAGGCAACGGATGGCGGGGACCACACAACCTGCGGCACCAACGAAGAGACCAGTAGCGAGTCCGATGGCAACAACGAATTCATCAATCTTGATGCCAAAGGTTCCCATAGAGAATTGGATGGCCAC
>JBIKQN010000036.1:0-8937 GCA_044349615.1 Phycisphaerales bacterium | reverse complement strand
CAACTAGGTACCAACGCAGCTCATTGCCGTGAATGGAGTCATAGTCGGCCGCGTTGGTCGCCGAGCCGTCAAAGGCCTCCGATGGCAGCCATAGCGTGGCCACCGTTGCAGACTCCGAAAGAATCATGCGTGATCGAAACAGGTGGTCTGCGAGGCGTGCTTGGCCGCGCGCAAGGCGAGCCACTTCTTGGGCTGCTTCGTCCTGACCTTGCATACCGACGCCGACTGCTGACACCGTAGTCGCTACGGAGGCCGCAATGATGGCCGTGATGGTGATAGACACCAATAGCTCAACCAATGTGAAGCCCGCGCGCACTGAGGAGATTGCCAGTGGGAACACCATTAGGTTGTTGGCTCCATTCCACGGAACCGGATAAGTCGCGCCAATGCCACTCCATCCGGACCCATGACAGTGACCTCAATCCGCTTTCCGGTCACCGTGTAGTTGTTGTATTGAGTCAGCGTTCGATTCTCAGTGACGATGCTTGTGACGCGCGACAATTCTGAAAATGAGTCTGGAAGGTTGGCGCGCACCGTCTCACCAGGACGTTGCGGCGCCAGCATCATCCCCATTGCTTCCGTTCCCGTAAGAGTGTTCATGGTTTCGTACGACTGCTCCAGCACGGAGCTCATCTGCAACTCTGCGGCCTGCATTGCAAGGACAGAGAGACGGTTCTGCTGTTCGATTGATGCGCCAACGGCAACCGACATGGAAGCAGTTGCAGCAACCATGGCAACAATCACCGATGCAATCATTGCCTCCAACAATGTGAAGCCACGCGCAGATCGATTGCAAACCCGTCCTATAGAAGAGGGGCGCCGCATGGACACTTGCCATCCACCGTCTTCTGGCTTCGTCACTGGCTTGGGTTGGATGGGTTGACTGGTCATGATTGGTGCTCTCGAAAGAAGAACTTCTAATACAAATCGCCCTCTGCAAGCTGCAATCGGGGATTGCGGGCGGTACCTGAAGGAAATTTCATGTATTTCGACAGCATTGGTTGCAGTACCCCCCCTTTGTTTCCGACAGTCATTCCGTGACCGATTCAGGCAGAGTTGCCCGAGTGCGGATCACTGAAACATTGATCTAGGCCGCAAACTTAAGGAGTTCTCACCATGCAGACCAACACCAACAACAACAAGAAGATCACGACGCTCCGCAAGGGCTTTACGCTTATCGAAATCCTCATCGTTGTAGTGATCATCGGCGTTCTCGCAGCGCTCGTGGTTCCATCGGTGACCGGCGCTCTTGATGACGCGAATCTGGAAGCCGCTGATGCACGCGGTGGTCAGATCACCACTATGGTGACCCGACTCAACCAGTTCCAGCCTGCTGGCGCCTCAATCACGCTGACGGACGGAACCGCTTACACCGCTACGACCTTGGCTCCGCTAGTGACTGCCGGCTATTGCTCCGCAGAAGACTTGGCCAACCAAGTTGACGCAACCAAGGGCTGGACTTGGAGTGCAACGACACGCAAGTTTAGTCCTGAGCAGTAATCGGTCTTTAAATCGCCGATTGTGAGAAATCAAGAGGCGTCGGCAGAAGTGCCGACGCCTCTCTTCCGATACGAACCAGTAGCAGGAGGCACCTCGATGTTTGGATTCCCACTCACTAATAAGGTTCGCGGCAGTTGGATGCAACGCAACCGCTCCGCAGCACCAATCGCAGTGGACTTTGGGCGCTCCAGCATGCGCCTCCTGCAACTAGCCGCTGCCGGTACGGATTACCAGTGCACCGCGGCCGCAGAGATCGCTGGCTCAATCTTTGAGGGAAACGGGCTCCGGCTTGACTCTGACGTCATGACCGAGCGCATTCGCGAGACCATCGCGGGTCTTGACTTCGCTGGTCAACGCGTAACTGCAACGCTTCCTGCTGACTTGTTCCAGACCGACATCGCACGCCTTCCCGCCATGACCGACCAGGAGTTGACGCAAAGCGTTCGGTTTGAAGCCATCGACCGATTTGGCATTGATGGGGACAACTCCGTCATCGGATACATTCGCCTAGGCGGTACCGCTGGCGGAAGCAACGAAGTGCTGATGATGGCCATCCCGCGCCAGACGGTGAATGCTGCATCTACAGTCATTTCTTCAAACAACACGTCTGCCTTCCGCATTGAACATGCGGCGCTTGCTGCGTTGCGGGTAATCACTCGCCAGCGCACCAGTGAATGTGCTGATCCTGCAGACTCACGCGACTTCGCAATGCTGCACATCGAAGACCGCATTGCCACGCTCATCCTGCTGCGCGATGGATCGCTTTCGTTCCTCCGCGCCATTCGCGGCGACTGGGCACCCGTGGGAATGACTATTCACCGTCGTACGCACAGCGGACGCACCTTCCATGGAAATGACACTGGGAGCATCAGCCTCACTTCGGACAGTTCCGATGACAGCGGAACCGCATGGCGCTGGTGTGCACTGGCGGAGGAGACCCTTCGCTGCCTACGCCATGTTGAACACGGTGCTGGTGGTTGGTACCCGAGGGAAATCGTTCTGACTGGACCAGCTGCCACTGATCCGCAAGCTGCCGCAACCATCGAGAGTGTCTGCGGGGTTCGGTCATCTCTTGCGATGCCAATTCGAGTCATCCGCGACCCTGAGGCTTGCGTTCACGGCAATGCCTGGGTGGCAGCCATCGGAGCCGCCTGCACCGAATTGCCAGTCCTGCTCCGGAATGTGCGGACTCCCGCCGAACCGTTGCCACAGCGCGGCGGTCGCACCTTGTTCACTGGACGAACTAGCGGCCGATCCAGTTCCAGTGGGATCATTTCCCTTGAGCCAGAGCCAAAGGCGCTGACGCGCCATGACACCCCTAACCGCAATTCGACTGCAGGGGCAGCCGCGTGAGCAACGCCTCTGCCGAATTCATCGTTGACTTCCTACCGCGGGAAATCCGCAGGCGTGGAATGATTGCTACGTCCCGGCGTCGCAGCATGCTTCTCCTTGGACTTCTTGGCGCGGTGGTTGTTGGTGTTGCTGGTCACTCCTGGAATCGATTCCATGCAGCCGAAGCACGCCGCGGCGTCTCACTTGCACTCACGACGAACGCAACCAAGGTTGATGACGTGATTGATCGACTCGCTGGCGAGCAACGCGAACTGCACCGCTATCTCGGTGTTTACGACCGCTTGGCACTTCCAATCGAGCAGAGCGACATCGTGGCCACCATCACCAATCTGATGCCAGAGCGAACCAGCCTTTCCATGCTCCGCATGGAGGTGAAAGAGGCTGCCAGCGGCAAGTCCGCCGATGCGAGCGCCGGCGCACCCACGAATGCCAAGCCAGCCACCGCTAGCGCTGCTGTGGGAAACGTAAGACCTACCGCGACATCACGTTGGATGGAGGTCACTATCCGTGGATACGCAGCCGACAATGCCGACCTCTACGAATTTGAGCGCAAACTCAACAACACTAAGCCGTTTACCGCAGTGACCGTCTCCGAGAACAAGCCAACGGACATTGCGCGTGGACGCATCCAAGAGTTTGCCGTGAATTGCCGAATTGACCTTGATGTCCAGTATGTCCGGCCTAATAGCGGTCCAGTAGCGACAGTTGTAAAGGGATCACCGCAATGACATCCATGCGCCTAGCCACTCTGAACATTCGCGAGCGCTTCGACCGCGAGACCGTGATCTGGGCGGTTGCGCCATCAATCGTTGCGATCATGATCACCGCCCTCTTCGTTGTGCCCAATTATGCCCGTGCGCTGCGCATGCAGGATGAAGCACAACGTCTTGAGGCCGTGAGTAGCGAGAACATCACGCAGAAGAACAACCTACAACTCCTGGAACGCAATGTTGCCAGCCTGCGCGACGAGGCGAACCGTCGATGCCGACCGCTTGCCGAGGGCACCGATCGCGATCGACTGCTTTCCACGATCACCCGACCAACCGATGGAACCGTCGTGCGCGAACAGTCCATCCGTACCGGAGCACTCGTTCAGGTCGATGGTGTTGCTATCGGCAGCCCCGTACTGCGCCGCGAAGTGACAGTAGACATGTCTGCATCATTTGAATCGATCTTTGGAGTCCTGGATTCTGCAGAGGGCGTGAACCAGCTAGTGACGCCGCGTTCCGTGGAGATTGTGGTAATGAACACTCCTCTGGAACAGTCCGCATCCGGGAATGCGGTGGTCCGTGCAACCATCGTCTTTGAAGAGTGGTTTGAACATCAACCCGCTCAGGGTGCCGCATCGAAGGAGGCTCGCCGATGAGTGCTCCGATCGCCGTTCAATGGAATGCGCTTTGCAACCGCCTGGGCGTGCAGCCCAAGCAGTTTGGATTCCTGCTTGCTGCCACCTCACTGACTGTGGCTGCTCTTGCTGCGAAGACCGTTTTCAAGCCAGCAAAGGCAAGCGCGTCTTCCTCCCTACGCGCTGAGGCAGCCGCCCCAACGAATGCGCCTGCATTGGTAGCCGCCACTCGTCAGCGAGTGGAACTTGTCCTGGAATCGCGCCCTCAGCGTGACCCATTTCGACCGTTCTTCATCTCGCCGGATGCGATTCCCGGTGCAGTGCCAAGTTCCGCAGTTATCGCCAACAGCCCAGCACCCGCAGGACTGCACCTGCGGGCCATCATTGCCGGAGAATTTGCCGTGATCGGCGAGGAAACCGTGGCGGTGGGTGACGAAGTAACCGACAACGATGGACATCGCTTCGTTGTTGAAGAGATCCAAGAGCGCCGTGTGGTACTCCGAGAAGGTGGTCGCCGCGCTGAACTTGGTTACGCGTCCACTGGGCGCATGTCAGAGAAGTCGGCAAAGGGAGTCCGTAAATGAACCATGGAGGCGATCATGCCGGTCAAGGAATGCAGCGTGACCCGGCCATGACACGCCTACACAATATTGAGCTTTCGACGCTCCCGCCCCTTGGACAAATCCTTGTTGAGGACGGCACGCTCACTACCGACCAACTTCGGCAGGCACTTGCAGCCCAGGTTCGAGGTGGGCAACGCTTGCTCTTGGGTGAAGTACTCATCCAGATGGGACTCGTCGACAAGACCGTCTTGCTTCAGGCCGTCGCCAAAAATCGCGGTGTAGAGTTTGTGCTTGAGCCCGCTGCACTCTTCGAAGAGGGCGCTATGGCGCTCATCCCCGAGGGCGTGCGTAAGGAGCATCGCGTCTGCGCACTGTTCCTCGCTGGAAACGAACTCGTGGTGGCCACTGCCGACCCGCAGAATTTCTTCGTTGAGGAATTGATTGCGCGCGAAACCGGCTTCAAGGTCCGCTTTGTTGCATCACCTGATGAACACATTGATGCTCTTCTCACTGACCCGACTCGGGCTGCAGCGAATGTCAACAAGCAAGCAGAGGAACTGGTCGCCGACCTCTTTGACGGCACCGATGAAGCTGACTATCAACTGCAGGAGAAGCGCGTTGAGGAGATGATGGGCTTTGATGCCACCGACGATGTCGGTCCGGTTGTAAAGCTTGTGAACTTCATGATCTGCAGCGCTGCTGCTGAGGGCGCTAGCGACATTCATATCGAACCTGATGAAGGCCACCTACGGGTTCGCTACCGCATTGACGGTGTTCTGTTTCACAAGATGAGTCCGCCGTATCGAATGCACGCTGCTATCTCTAGCCGCGTCAAGATCATGGCGCACATGGATATCTCTGAACGCCGAGTGCCTCAGGACGGCGAGATTTCCGTTCGAGTGAAGGGTCGCGCGATTGACCTGCGCGTCAGCACCTTGCCAGGAAAGTTCGGCGAGAAGATCGTGATGCGAATCATTGATGTCTCGACCGCAAAACTTGGGCTAGAGAAGTTGGGTTTCCGCCCAAAGATGCTTGAGACGTTCCAGGGCGTGATCGACCAACCCTATGGAATCGTATTGGTGACCGGACCAACTGGCTCCGGAAAGTCCACCACGCTGTATTCCGTGCTTGGCACCTTCGACACAGTTGCCAACAATGTTTCCACGGTTGAAGATCCCGTGGAAGCCAATCTGCAGGGCGTGCATCAGGCGCAGATCAATCCGAAGGCCGGATTCACATTCGCTGGTGCGCTTCGCGCCCTCCTCCGCCAAGACCCAGACATCATCATGGTTGGTGAAATTCGTGATGGTGAGACTGGCCAAATCGCCGTACAGGCAGCCCTCACTGGTCACTTGGTGCTAAGCACCTTGCACACCAATGATGCCCCAAGCTCCATCACACGCCTCCAGAATCTTGGCGTTGAGCCGTTCTTGGTGGCAGCCAGCCTCAAGGGCGTCCTTGCCCAGCGTTTGGTGCGCCGCATCTGCAGCCAATGCAAGCAGGAGTTTGAACCAGACGCTCAACAGCTCAAATCTCTTGGTGAGTATGCGCCGATGTGCAATCGCCTATGGAAGGGCATCGGATGCCGCAAGTGCCATGACACTGGTTTGTCAGGTCGCTTGGGTGTCTACGAACTGATGGTGCCTGATGAGGCACTTATTGACGCGATCTGCGCAAATTCAGAGCCAGCGAAGATTCGCGAAGTTCTTAAGGCTGGCGGATTCAGCACACTCTGGGACGACGGCGTGCAGAAGGTGCTCGAAGGAATGACCACAATCGAGGAGGTCTATGGTGCCTGCCGCCGCTGACAGAAACGCTGAGACCAGCGTTCCAACTCGAAAGTTCCTCTACCGCGCGCGCCGCTCAGAAGGCGGTGCTTTGGTCAAGGGCGTAGTGGAAGCCCAGGATCATGCGGCAGCGGTCCGCGAACTGCGTCACCAAGGCCTAGCCATTTTGTCAGTGGAACTTGGCGACATCGCAGCACCAGTCGGCCAAGAGTCAGATCCGGCACGACTGCGTCGCCGATTGTCACGAGCCATGTCCAAGGACGATGTGGTTTCATTCTGCCAACAGCTTGCAGTGATGCTTCGCACTGGCGTGCCACTTGCGGAATCGCTTGATACCTATGCCGAACAAGCTTCCAAGAAGGATGTCGCCGAATTTGTCCGACTGATCCGCACGGATGTGTGCGAAGGCGAAGATTTCAGTTCTGTGCTTGGTAAATATCCACGAGTCTTTCCTGCACTCATGGTTTCCTTGATGCGCGCCGCCGAAGCGTCCGGCAAACTTGACGAGATGCTCGCGCGGGTCTCAAAGGATCTATCAAAGGCACGCCGCACCAACAAGCAGATCAAGGGCGCAATGATGTATCCAGCCATCATGCTCACGGTTGCAGTGCTTGCAGTGGCCATCATCATGGTGTTCGTGCTTCCGAAATTCGGTCCGCTGTTCAAGGCACAAGGCGACCGCCTACCGGCGCCAACGAAGGCTCTTGTATGGCTCAGCGGATTTCTGCGTACGGGATGGACGATCTACGGCCCCGCTCTTGCTGTCATAATTGGCGGGACATGGTGGTATGCACGGACCGAGGCGGGGCGCATCACGCTTGATACGCTCAAACTTCGGATGCCGGTGCTTGGTCATATGTTCCGATGCCTGTATTTAGTGCGCTTCTCGAGCACGATGGCCACCCTGCTCTCTGCTGGTGTCTCATTGATCGATGTAGTTCGCATCTGTCGCGATGTGACGGGAAATGTCCACTACACACGGCTATGGATTCTCCTTGAAGACCGCATCAGCAAGGGACAGGAGATTGCACCCACCTTCCGCGAGTTCGATTTCGTTCCACGCAATGTCGTGGCGATGATTGCGAGCGGCGAAAAATCGGGCCGACTCTCCGAGGTGCTCGAGCACGCCGCCGCCGCTGCAGAGGATGACCTTGATATTGCAGTGAAGTCGACCACCAGCATGGTGGAGCCGATCATGATTGTTGGCATGGGCTTGGTGGTCGGCGGGATCGCTTCCGCCATGCTGCTACCCATCTTCAACATGTCAAAGAACATGCGACCTGGTAACTAACGCTCATCAGGGCAATCAGTGCACCCGAATACGGATGTGACCGTTGGCGTCATCCGGACGCACAGCAAGGTGGGCTTCACCCACAGATTGACGGACTCCGTGCTCAATGAGCAGTGGCTTGCCCGCGGCATCGCTCGCCACCAACACGATGTCCGGCGCTTGCCATGCACCTTCGCGTTGCACGAACGGAACCTCCACGCACCACGTTCCGGCTGTCAATTCTCGCGGCTCAGGCGCAGTGAGACGAAGTGTTGCCCCGCGCGGCAATTGACCAACTTCCAGAGTGAAGAGCCGCGGAAGGCGCTCAACGGGCGAAATCGGCTCCATGTTGATCGCAACGATCGGCACGTCCGCGGGGGACCATGAGGTACGGGCGCTGCTCCACCCTTCAAGGGAGACCTCAACAACATGCTCCGTGGTGGATGCAGGGATCAGAATCACTGCGGGCGTCACACCCCGCGGCGTGCCATCCACGGTGACTGATGCGCCGAGCGGCGCACTGAGTACTCGGAACTCTGACATGCGAACATTGGCAGGCGACAAGCCGACCTCTGCTGAAGCACTTGCACTCTGGCGATCATCTTCATCGCCCGTGCCATGTGCGGACGACATTCCAACCCATGCCCGGCCACGCTCAAGCAATGGGCGAATGTCAATGAATCCAAATGAAATGGCGAGTGCTGCGGCTACGGCAAAGAGGAGCAACACTCCGCCGAACCATGCGCCCCGTCGCGGCGGTCGTGCCCAGGGGGCTGTTCCTGGAGCACTATCCCCAACGCGAACAACACCGCCGCCGCCCACTGCGATGCGCGGACGCTCCTTCTCTACTTGCAGACCAGACTGGGCCCCCTGCATCCGTTGGGATTCAGGAGTAGTGCTCGATGAAACTCGCGAGCCATTGACTGTCCAACCACGAAGGCGCAGGGCAAGTGCGCGCGCATCATCAGGGCGCCGCGACTGCTCCCGACTCAGACCATCCATGACGATGGCTGCAAGTTGATCATCAAGCCGAGGGTTGCATTGCCGAACATCGGCTGGCTTTGTTTCGCACACCGTGCGTGCGGCCTCATGGACAGGCATCCCGCGTAGATCGTGTGG
>JBIKQN010000368.1:0-2670 GCA_044349615.1 Phycisphaerales bacterium | reverse complement strand
GTGCCGTCCTTCGTGAACGCGGCGCGCAACTTCGCCAGTCCATCCGCCGTGGTGTCCGCGCGGAAACCTTCGTCCGCATCCAAACCGGTCTTCGCCATGCACTGCTCAGCGGACAGCGGAACGATCTCCGCCTTGAACCAACCGTTCTTGGTTGCCTCGGCCGCGCGGCGATTGCTCTCCGCGCTGAACGCATCTTGCGCGCCGCGGGTCACGCCGCAGCTTGCAGCGGTGTGTTCGGCAGCGTTTCCCATCGGCCAATTCTCAAACGCACAGGTGAGACCATCGAACTGCATGTGGTCGATCAGCTTGCCCTCGCCGTACTTGATGCCGCCGCGCACCTGCGCCAGGTGCGGCGCCAAGTCCATGTTCTCCATGCCGCCAGCCACCACGCAATGCGCGTCGCCAAGGCGGATCATGTTCGCGGCCTGCATCACGGCTTCAAGGCCGGAGCCGCAGACCTTATTCACGGTGACCGCATTCACGGTCTCGCCGATTCCAGCCTTGAGTGCTGCCTGGCGAGCCGGATTCTGACCAAGGCCAGCCTGCAGCACGTTGCCCATGATGCACGCCTCCACATGGCCCTTGGCGGCCGGGGCGTCCTCGAGCAGCGCCTTGATGGCATAGCTACCCAGAACTGGCGCCGGAACGCGCGCGAGGCTGCCAAAGAACTTTCCGATCGGGGTACGACGAGCGGCGACGATGACGGGCTGGTTCATGGGTAGGTTCCTGATTCGGTGAAGTGTGGGCTGCGTGCGAATGCAGCCGGGTCGCGAATGATATCGTTCACTTTATGCCGGATTCCACAGAGCAGCAGCCCCCGCGTCGGGTGGTCACCGACAACCTCGTCTCGCTCCAGTCGTTCATTCTGGAGGAGGAAACGCGCTATCCGGGCGCGTCCGGCGATTTCAGTTGGATCATCAGCGCCATCAGTCTTGCCGCCAAGATCATCGCGCACAAGGTGCGCCACGTGCGCTTGCAGAACGTGCTGGGCGAAGACGGCACCATCAACGTGCAGGGCGAGGATCAGTTGCACATGGATGTAATCGCCAACGAGGTGATCATGCGCGTGCTCGGCGGTCGCGGATCGATCGCGGTGCTTGGCAGCGAGGAAGAGGAGCAACCGACCATCCTGCGCCGCGGCCACGAGGGCGGCAAGTACTGCGTGCTCTTCGACCCGCTGGATGGCTCAAGCAATCTTGACACTGCGGTAGGCGTCGGCACCATCTTCACGATTCTGCGCAACGACCCAAAGATTCACGGCGCGGTGGAGACGGTATGCCAGGCTGGTCATCAGCAGGTGGCTGCGGGTTATGTCTTATACGGATCGAGTACGGTGTTCGTCATCACCACTGGTCGCGGCGTGCACATGTTCGAGCTCGATTCTTCGATCGGCAGTTTCATGCTGGTGAAGAGCGACATTCAGATGCCCGCGAGTAAGAAGATTTATTCCGTGAACGAGGCCAACGCCGAGGGCTTCCCGCAGGGCTTCCAGGACTACTTGAAGTGGGCGCATCACAACGGATACAGCAGCCGCTACATCGGCTCGATGGTGGCAGACATGCACCGCACGCTGATGAACGGCGGCGTCTTCTTGTATCCGCCAACAAAGAAGCATCCGAACGGAAAGCTGCGGCTGTTGTACGAAGCGAACCCGATGAGTTTCCTCGTAGAGCAAGCCGGCGGCGCGAGCGTCACCGCTGCTGGCCAACGCACGATGGACATCGTCCCCAGCCAAATGCACGAACGCGTGCCGTTGGTGCTGGGGTCGAAGAACGAAGTCGCCGCGGTGGTGGCGCACCTGTAAATAGGTGCCGTTCACCACTGTCCCTAATTTCGGGGGAGCGGGGTTAGCCCCCGCACGGTCCCCAATTGGCGAGCAGGCGGCCGAGATCTGCGCCATCCACGAATCCGTCCCGATTGAGATCCGACCGCGTGGTTGGCGTCACGACGCCCCATTCGCTGAGGAGCACGCCGAGATCGCCACCATCAACGATGTGATTCTCGTAGATGTCACCGACGCAGCAGCTGTTGCCGGGCTCGCAGCAATCGGGGATGTTGTTGGTGTTCGTGTCGGGGAGGGTGCCGTTGAGGATTTGGCCGTAGTCGACGATGTTGTCGTTGTTGCAGTCGGCGGACCATTCGAGGATCGACCCACCAATGTTGGAATCCACATCCGTTATGTCGTTCCATGCGTTGCCGTAGGTTTCGCACCCAAATGCGAGTCGTTCCTCCCCTTGCTGGTTATAGCAAGTACCCCAGTTGGAATAGCCCCATGCTTCGCCGGTGACCCACTTCCAACCGAATGAGTCGCGGTAACCGCCCAGTGCGGCACCAGACCAATTGCCGACATGCCGCCATGTCGAGAGGTCTGAAGCGAGCCGAGACCAGATGAATTCGCTCTCCTCAACCGACGTGACTGTCGCCAAGTGACCACCAGCCATCTCGGCATCAAGCTTCGCTTGAGTCCAATTCAGGATCTGCTGGTCAGTGCGGGCCGCATACCAATGCCCATTCCCCCCATCCTCCACGCGCCACTGCATCGGGTAGTTCCCCACGGTGCATTGCACTCCCTGCTCGCAGCAATCCGGAATGTTGTTGCCGTTGTAGTCGGGCAGCGTGCCATCATGGCACTGGCCGTAGTCGACGAAGCCATCGGAGTTGCAGTCGGCG
>JBIKQN010000367.1:0-2675 GCA_044349615.1 Phycisphaerales bacterium | reverse complement strand
GGTGTGGGATAGCAATGGTCGCTATGCCGATTCGGCACCGTTGACTGTTCGCTTTGATGTGATTCCTGCACCAGGTGCATTTGCGCTTGTTGGTTTGGGATGCATCAAGTGCGCACGTCGGCGTCGCTTGTAACTCAATTTCTGCCAAACATTTCAACAATTCACTTAGGAATCTTCACATGCAAATCTCTACGAACTTCTCTATTTCGTCATGCTCCGCATCATCAGTAGCCGCTGGTCTCATCGTGTCGGCTCTCTGTGCATCAGCATCCGCGCACATCAGTTACAGCAATCGCAACTTTGGGACACTGACTACAACCGCGTCGACTATCTCGAATCAGCTGGTCAGCAGCAGTTACGGCTGGGCCGATGCCACCGATGGCGACTGGGGTGACACGCACCGCACCCGCTTCTTTCGGTTCAACGTGGCCGCTGATGGCACCGCGGTGAGCATCTCCGTGCAGCGCAACTCAAATGCGGCAGCTACGGGTACGCAGGGAACCTTTCTCTCAGCTTTCTCCCTTTACTCTGGCCTTGCACAGCTTGCTCCGAACACGCTCGGGCACGACGGAGCAGCTCTCTCAGTGCAGTGGCTCACTGACACCTTTGGAAGCGCTGCAGGTTTCGGGCTGGGTGGATCCGGCAAGGAAGGCGTGCTGAACGCTCTTGGTAACTGGGCGGTTGGCAACAGTGTTTCAGATACCGTCATTGCGCCAGCGGATTCGCTTCGACATTTCTCGTACATCGGTCACGCTGCTGACGGCGGTTCTGGCAACTATGGGGTTGCTGCGGGAATCAACGGGGATGGCAACGCGGACGGATTGGTGACCGCTACATTCATCCTTGCTGCAGGTGATTACTCCCTCGCTGTGGGCGGAGCAAACTACGCGGCGCAGCTGATTGAGTCTGGCCCGACGTATCCAACATATGGCGTGGATGTCTCAGTAGGCGTTGTGCCGGCCCCTGGTGCGTTGGCGCTTCTTGGCATTGGCCTTGGAAGTGGCGCATTCGGCGCGCGACGACGTCGCGTGAGTAGGTCCTGATGGGCGCAGCGATGATTCATCATCGCACGCGGGCGGCTATTCGTGGCCGGGGGTTCACCATTGTTGAACTCCTGGTCACGATGGCCGTCGTTGCCATTCTCATTGGGCTCCTTGTGCCTGGGATGGGAATGGTTCGCCGTGCATCGCTTGAGACGCGTTGCCTTGCCAACCTTCGCACTATGGCAACCGCGTTGCACAGCTACTTCAACACTTCAAACGAGCAGTATCCAATTTCAAGTCACACCACTGGCGATGTATCTCGTGCCGACGCGTGGATGCAGGCCCTTGCTGCGCATGGATTTGACGGCGCCGTGCGCATCTGCCCAGCCGACCCTTACGGGGAGGAGCGAGTCACTAGTTACGCCATCAACACCTATTTCGAGCCACTCGTCCCTGGCATTGACTTTGATCCGTTCACTCAACAGATCCTTGCTGGTGGGCGCAGCAGCGCGGTCTCGCGACTGCCGCAAATCCCAGCACCGGATCGAACCTTCTGGGCCATGGAAACTGAAGGTGCTGGACTCATCGACCATGTTCATTCAGTGGGTTGGACGAGTGTGGATCAAATCAAGACAACCATCGCGGTGCTCCGGCACGGCGACGGTTGCAATGTCCTCTTTGCAGATGGGCATGCCGCTGGCGTGACGTGGTTGCGTCTTGCGAATGACTTTGAAGCAGGTCGAAACCCGTTCAATCCTGAAACACCGTATTGAAATCCAACTACAAAATTACTTATGACTACCAATAGACACACCTCGGTTAACTCATCGCGCGCTCACTGGAAACTCCCGGCTGCATTCGCGCTTGGGATCGGCGCCATGGCGCTCGCTCATGGACATGTCACTGTCGACACGCTGTCTGGCACGCCCGGCGATCGCATTTCGATTCGCGCGGGCTACTTGCCGGCGGAGTCTGCCTATGGCATAGCCGCTGATGGCACACTCATGAAGTCCGTCGCACCCTGGCGTATGAATCTCTTGACGCCAGTCACGACCCAGCCCGGCTATATCGGCTGGTTTGCTGCGACCGACACCACGCTCACCAGTGACTTTTTCTACAGTACCGGACGCCTCGCAGGTGGTGACTTTCGATTTGAACTTGAGCACATCGCGCGCCTTGATGGGTCGCCAGCGCCAGCAGTCATCGCATGGTGTGTCGTGCAATCAAACGGAAGTTTGACAAATATCGCACGCACCGATGGAAGCACGCGAGCCGCTCGCAGCTTTACGGTTGGGGCGGGCGTGCATGTGCACGGTCAGTACTTGATTGGCGATGTTCGGGGCACCTACCGACTTTCATTACGAGCGTGGGATGCAAACGGCATCTACACCGACTCGGACCGTGTGACTCTTGAGGTGCAGATTGGACCGGCACTTGTGGGTGATTTGAATGGCGATGGGATCATTAATGGCGCAGACCTGGGTGTACTTCTCGGGCAGTGGGGCACGCTCGGTTCAGGCGATCTCAACGGCGATGGAATTGTCAATGGGGCTGACTTAGGAATGCTTCTCGGCGCGTGGACATAACCCAACCATTCAGGCTGCGGCCGCTTGGGGTGACGTTGCAGTTGGCTGAACCAGTGCTTGCGAAGTGCTCGCGGCATTCTTGTTAGCAGCCTGCTCCAGGCGTGCC
>JBIKQN010000410.1:0-2679 GCA_044349615.1 Phycisphaerales bacterium | reverse complement strand
CTTCGGTACCGCTCCGCACGGCCTACTGCGCAACTTCGCTCAGTACGCCGACCCGGGCGCAACGCCGCTAACACCATGCAGATCATCAAGGGTATTGCCGTCAGCCCCGGCATCATCGTCGGGCGCGCATTCCTAGTCGGTACGGCCGAACAGGTCGTTCCACACCGCACAATCGAACAAGCCGAGGTCGAGCCGCAGCACGCTCGCCTCCATGCCGCACTCTCCGCCGCAAGCGCCGAGATCGATGAACTGCGCGAACGCACCCGCCGCGAACTCGGCTCCGAGCCAGCCAAGATCTTCGAGTTTCACGCCGGACTTCTCCGTGACCGAGTTCTCGTCTCCGCCGTGGAGCGGCGCATCGCCAACGACTTCGTCACTGCCGAACAGGCAGTCGCCGATCAGTTCCGCGTCTTGGTCGATCAATTCAAGCGGATGGGCAACGAGGTCTTCGAACAAAAAGCCAACGACATTCTGGATCTTGAACGTCGAGTGCTCGGCCGACTGATGGGTGAAGAGAAAAGCCGCCTAGCACTACTTGATGCCCCTGCCATTGTGATTGCCCATGAATTGACGCCTAGCCAAGCTGCCGGCATGGACCGCAGTAAGGTCATCGCCATTGCTACAGACCTCGGCGGTCGTACCGGGCACACATCAATCGTGGCGCGCGCCCTTGGCCTTCCAGCAGTCGTTGGCTGTCAACGCCTCTCGGTGGAAGTCGAAGACGGCGATCAACTGATCATTGACGGCAACGACGGCGTTGTGATTGTGCGACCAGATTCGCGAACGCTTGAGGAGTACCGCCGAAAGCAGGAACGATCACAACGATCACGCGCAGCCATGCGCGAACTCTCCGGCCAAGAAGCAGTCACCAAGTGCGGAGCATCCATTGAACTACTCGGCAACATTGAATTCCCTGAGGAAGTCGAATCAATGCTCGCCAATGGCGGTGATGGCGTTGGCCTGTACCGAACTGAATTTCTCTGGCTGACGCGCAAAGAACCGCCCACCGAGCAAGACCACATGGAGGCTTACCTCCGTGCCATCACATTGCTCAAGGGTAAATCCCTCACCATCCGCACCTGTGACCTCGGCGCCGACAAGTACACGCAGGCCCAGATGGAAGAGCCCGAGCGGAACCCCTTCCTTGGATTGCGTTCCATCAGACACTCCTTGGCAAACCCTGCCGAGTTCAAGACCCAACTCCGCGCCATCCTCCGGGCCAGCGCCCACGGACCGGTCAAGATGATGTTCCCGCTCGTCTCCAACCTCATGGAGCTCCGCCAAGGCAAGCTCATGCTGGCAGACATCAGCGAGGAACTCGAGGACGAAGGCATCGCATTCGACCGCCACATGCCCGTCGGCGTGATGATCGAAGTGCCCTCCGCCGCCCTGATGGCCCGGGTCTTTGCAGCCGAAAGCAATTTCTTTTCGATCGGCACCAATGACCTCGTCCAATACACCCTTGCGGTCGACCGCGGCAATGAACGAGTGGCACATCTCTACCAATCAGCCCATCCGGCGGTTGTTTATCTGGTCAAATCGGTGGTCCGTTCGGCACGAAGCGCCCAGATCGACTGCAGCCTGTGTGGCGAAATGGCCGGAGAACCATTATTTTCCATGTTGCTGTTAGGCATGGGTTTGCGTACACTATCGATGGTTCCTGACCAGATCCCGGTCATCAAACGGGTGATCCGGTCAGTAACGATTGAACAATGCGAGCGCCTGGCCCGAAGGGTCGGTTCGTTCGACTCGGAGCGCCAGGTTGAAACAGCCTTGCGCGACGAACTCAGGAAACTCGATCCCGAAGTATTTGGCCACTGGGTGGCGGAATAAGTCAGGATCACGGCTCAGAGGCGCGTGCCTTGGGCCAAGCAAGGACAACGGGTTGAACCGTCGCTCGAAACGACAGGTCTGCCCCACGGTGCGAAGCGGGACGATGCCCTTCCGGCGTTGACCCCCGACCCTCGGCGTGGCGGACCCCAAGAGCGCTCCATAGCGGAGCGCGCGAGACGACGGCACCCAGGCGGAACACACGGTGCGTTTAAAGAGTTTGTGTCACAAGAATCCGACGGACCGACCGTCGCCCGGAACTGGATCGATCATCGATCCACCGGGCGCGTTTGTTCATTCGTCGATCACTGACTGACACTGATTTGCACCCAAAGGTTCCGCCACGAACCGCCGCTTGACGCGGCAAGGATTGAACGTGGCAGACGCCGATACCAAGCATGACGGACTCGAACCGCACGACGGGGATTCCACAGGAACTAACGCCGAGGGACATCACGCCGCGCACGAGCATGAGCACGACACCGACGAGGAAGGCGCAGCGATCGATTCGGCCGCCTTCGCATCGCTCGAAGCCCTTGAGAGTGGCGAGGATGCTCCCATCCTCCCAGTCCGTGCCATTGATGACGAGGAGACGGACGGTGCGGAAGCATCAACCGATGACTCTGATAACACCGAAGACGAGTCTGATGAAGAGTCCGATGATGAGTCAGATGACGAATCGACCGATTCAAGCGACGATGACGGTGCCGAAGACTCCGAAGGCTCTGAAGCCGCCGGAGACACGGGCGATGACGGCACCAAGCGCCGCCGCCGCCGCGGTGGCCGTGGTCGCAAGAAGGAAACCCAGCAGAGCGCACCAGCTGGTACCAAGCGCCGCCAACTGATCGT
>JBIKQN010000035.1:0-8987 GCA_044349615.1 Phycisphaerales bacterium | reverse complement strand
CTCCATCAGTGCAAGTTTCATTTCCTTGCGAATCTCATCGTAATCAGCAATGGCTTCTTTGCTCTCGCTCGTGAACGGAACCCAGACCGAAGCCATATGGATCATGATCACCAGCGGTCCCACTGGAATTCCGCCGCGCGGCTGAGACAGGTTGTAGTTCTTCCAGCCCGTCTCGCTCACGGCCTTGAAACTGGAACATGCACTCTGCTGGAATAGAAGGGGCACGCGATTTGCAAAGCGAATCACGCGGGCGGTTTCATCGCCAGGCAACTCACCACCGAAAGCAATGGCTGCTTCAATCTGGAAGGGCCGACCACGATAAACATCCGCTTCTCGGCTCGATGCCGCGTAGAACTCTGCGCGGACTCCCTTAAGCATGCCTGCAAGCAACTGCCGGACACCAATAGGTGCCAAGCAATCCGTTGGCGGTGGTGCCAGTTTCGATTCCTGAAATACTTTGAAGAGCTTCTCTGCCTGCGGAGGCCCAATGTCAGCCACCTTGGTGCGGCTCGTCAGCCCAATGGCTTCACACATGCCGCTCGCTGTGGATGCACTCACACGGCAGAAACACTCCTGAAGGAACTTGAAGAGCGTGCCGCCCTTCTCTGTTGCCTCGTAATCCTTGAGCATCTGCAGAAGGATTCCCAACTCAATACCCTTTGGATGTGGCTGAATTTCCTTGGTTTCACGGGGCAATTCATGCACGCCACGCGGGAAGACAATCACGCCGTTGGTCTCGGTAGTGACCTTTGCTGTTGCGGCAGCACTCGCTTCAGCAGCCGTGAGAACATCCGGCTCATCGTCCTCGGTGACGCGCGTCGGCGGAACAAAGACGATGCGCGCATGCGGATTTGCAATGGCCGTCAATTCCAGAAACTCATCCACTGAACCACGACCGCGCTGATATTTACCGTCAAGCTCAATGCTGACGGATGTGCCAGTTGGGAATTCAGTCGCTGTGAGAAATCCACCCTGCTCCGCAAGTGCGCGCGTTCCTGGGGTCAGCTTGCGTAGGCGATCAGGCGGAAAGTCCTTGACTTCTTTGTCAAAGGTGACTTCAGCGCGGTTGGTCTTGGTGTTCATCGCCAATTCGATGTGGTGAGTCGGCTGACCCGCCTTCGGCTTGGTGAAGATCGCCATTGGTCGTCCAGTGGTGATCAATCCATACATGCCTGCGGCACTAATGCCGATTCCCTGCTGACCACGGCTCATCTTCAAGCGGTGGAACTTCGATCCATAAAGGAGTCGACCGAAGATGTTCTCGACCTGCTTGCGAACAATGCCCGGTCCGTTGTCGACCACCGTCACGCGGTAGCGAGAACTCTTGGCAGTTGCTGGTCGCGTTGGCTCAAGATCCTCAATGATCACAGCGATCTCAGGCAAGATCTCTGCTTCTTCGCAAGCATCAAGCGAGTTGTCCACCGCTTCCTTGATGGTGGTGAGCATCGCCTTGCGCGGGTTGTCGAACCCCAACAAATGGCGGTTCTTGGCGAAGAATTCGCTGACTGAAATGTCACGCTGCCGAGTGGCCATGGACTCAGCATCCACCTTGGGGGTGGTGGACTTCTTCTTGGGTTCAGCCATCACAACGGCTTCCTTGGCTGCCATTTCGGCCTCCTTTTGCAGGCGTTCGCGGATCAATGCTTCCCGTTCCAAACGTTCTGGATCACGGGCCGCGTAGTCACTCGTCGGTAGGGACGAAGGGCGGGTACGGTAGCAGGATCGGCTGAATGCCCTGCCGGACTAGGTTTTTTGCTATCCTTGCCGCCCCTCAACTCACGGAGAACATCATGGAAACAAGCCTCATCATTCTCAAGCCAGACGCCGTTCAGCGCGGTCTCATGGGTCGCATCATCAGCCGCTTCGAGGAGAAGGGTCTGCAAATCGTGGGCGCCAAGCTCACGCAGATCAGCCCGGAACTCGCGGCGGAACACTACAAGGATCATGCGGCTCGGCCGTTCTATCCAGGCCTCGTCAAGTTCATGACCTCGAGTCCTGTCCTCGTTCTGGCAATCCGCGGCAACGGCGCCGTGGCAATCTGCCGAAATCTCATGGGCGCAACCTTTGGCTCAAAGGCCGCTGGCGGCACGATCCGTGGAGACTTTGGTGTTTCCAACAGTTTCAACCTGATTCATGGCTCTGACAGCCCGGAAGCGGCTGTTCGCGAGTTGGGACTCTTCTTCAACAAGGGCGAAGTCTTGGACTTCAAGCGCCCAAGCGATGCTTGGGTCTATGACATGTCGAGTGGCACACCGGAATAATCGGTACCACCAAGCACTGCATCGACCAATAATACATGTCAAGGCGCTCTTTCATGAGCGCCTTGGCTGTTTTTATTCCTCTTGTTGCGCCTACTTCCTAGAACACGCCCCACCCACAGCGCGTTGAGATGTTGAGAGCGCTCTGCAGGTTTCAAATTTCATTGAATCTGCGCCGAACTCTCTGCGAAATGCTGCGTAGAAGATAAGGCGGACACCAAACCCCGCAACCTACCTATGACCACATTGCCCCACAGCATCTTGGACGGAGAAGGTCGCCTTCCACAGGCTCGTTCGCGTCACCGCCGAGAGCGAATCGCTACTGGCGGAGGCTCTGGAGTCAGTCCCAAGACGACATCGGTTCCAAGCGCGCCAGCCGCGCGTGTCGAGCCGAAGGTCACTCGTGCACAACGCAACAAGGCTGACGCCTTGGTCCTTAGCGAGTTGTTGGCCGACGACATTGATTTCATGGATCACCCCGACTTCCACAAGTCTGGTGCAGAGCGGCGTATCTACACGGATGCACCGGAAGTTCCTCGCCCATCGGTCACTTGGTACCGACCCATGATGGACGACATTGGAACAACTTCGCCACGCCGCCATGAGGGAGTCGTTCTTACCGGTGCGCAGGAGCGCGTCATCTTCATGCAGTTCAACTATGCGCGCTACCGCATGAACCGGATTCAGAAGTCACTCAAGGGCAAGGCCCCGAGTGCAGAAGAAGCCAAGGAATTGCTCCGTTGGAACCGGATTGCTACCGGCTACCGCGAGCAAATCGCAGAAACAAATTTGGCGCTCGTGCTGGCCATGGCCAAGCGAGTTCGCCTTGGCGAAGGTGAGTATGCAGACCTCATCGGCGAAGGCAATATGGCGCTGATGCGCTCCGTTGATAAGTTCGACTGCGGACGAGGCTTCAAGTTCAGCACCTACGCATGCCGCTCGATTCTGAAGTCGTTCAGTCGTCACGGCATCAAAGTTTCCAAGCACAAGCAGCGCTTCCCCGTTGAATTTGATCCAGCCCTTGAACAGGGCGACGGTGTTGCCACCATCCGAGCGGCCTCTGAACGTCAGGATGCTGCGGAAGTCCGTGAAATTGTTGAATCAAACCGCGCCGAACTCAGCGACGTGGAGCGCGAAGTGGTCATGCACCGCTTCGCCTTCCAAGGTCTTGATCAGGGTCGGGCTCCAACACTTGCGCAGGTTGGCCGCCTGATTGGACTCACCAAGGAACGCGTTCGACAGATTCAGAATCAGGCGCTAGCCAAGATTCGAATGACGCTCGAAGGTTCGTCGTCGGGTCATGGATCTCAGGGTAGCAACCGGTCCCCCATCATCGCAATCAACTAACGCTTCTCACCGAACCACCTCGCGTCACTCGCTAGGTTGTTCGTCGTGATGCAAGGATCGCTGTTCCGGCTATCAACCCGGTGCTCAGGATGTGCGCCACCGCAAACAAGACAATCACGACCGCGTAATCGGCGTAACCCGGTGCTGCCTCATTGCCAATGGCGCTCGCAAGCACAATCGACAATGTGGTACCGGCAAAGAAACCAACATCTCCCGCGGCTCGGAATGAACCAAGGGCAACAGTTGATCCGCCACTCTCTGCGGCAATCGCTAGCGAGCTTGAAAATAGCGCGCCCGCGCTGATGCCCACTGCAAACATGGCCACCGCCATGGCTGCTTGATTGGAAGCCGCAAACGGAATCATGGCGAAGGCGCACGCGTAGACCACGCCGGCTACAAGCCGTACGCGCAGGCTTCCAATACGGTCACAAAGCGCTCCTGCTGGTCCTGTGCAGAGCGCCATCAGAAGGAGAGGCAGCCCAATCAGCCAGCCGCGTTGACCCTTGGTGTAGCCAAGAAATCCGGCTAAAACTAGGGGAAGCGTGGTGGTAATCAGCCCACCAGTAGCGCGGTCAAAGAATGCCATGACGCAGCTCCAAGCGAGCGGTCGTGGGCGATCGTCCAATCGACCAAGCGGAACTCGCCCCGCATGAGCTGCGCCGCTTGCAACCAACGGTCCGGTTTCCGGCTCCACCGCCGCGATGCCACCAAGCCAGCGCCGAAAGACCAACGCGCCAATAGCCACCAAGACGCTCGCAAGTGCGGACACCCCAAAAACAGCCAGCGCAACATCCGATCCAGAGGCGGCATCATCATTGACGCTCGCCACTCGCTGCGCGGCCAAACCACCAGCGACGGCTCCAAGACCTAAACCGAGCAGCAGCGGCGTCGACGCAAGCCCAAGTCCACGTGCTGCATGTGGACCGGAGTTACGCCGAACTAAATCAAAGAGTGACGCAAAGACCACGACATCTGTCACTCCCTCGGCAGCACGAACGGCAAGCGATGGCCAAAGACCGATGGGCGCGGAAAGAAGCCCCAAGAGCACTGCATCGACGAGCGAGGCAACCACCAGCATCCGCACTGGCTCAGTACGACGGCGCCACCAAACGAGCAGCGGCACTGCAGCCACCGCCCCCAGCAGGTTGATCGCCATAAACACCTGCGCTTCCTTGACGGACGCGCCGTAGCGATCAACGAATAACTCTTTCAGCACTGGCGCGGCCATGGTGTCAGGCATGGCCGAAAGCACTAAAAGTATGGCAATCAGGAACAGTGTTGATCGGCGGCTCACAGCAGCAGCAAGACTAGCCGCGCCGGGGTTACACTTCCGCACCGCACCGCGTGAAACGCAGGAGATCTCACACATGACAGCCAGCAAGGTCTATGACTCACCCGCCAGCGCGCTTGCAGGGATCGTCCAAGATGGCATGAGTGTCGCCGTGGGCGGATTCGGCCTCTGTGGCATTCCAGAACAGCTCATCATGGCTCTCCGGGATTCCGGCGCTCGTGAATTGACCTGCGTTTCCAACAACGCCGGAGTGGACGACTGGGGACTTGGGCTGCTGCTCCAGACCCGGCAGATTCGCAAGATGATCTCTAGTTATGTCGGCGAGAACGCTGAGTTTGAGCGGCAATACATGAGCGGAGAACTTCAGTTGGAGTTCACGCCCCAAGGAACCTTGGCTGAGCGGATGCGCGCCGGCGGGGCAGGCATTGCTGGCTTCTACACCAAGACTGGCGTGGGAACGGTGGTTGCCGAAGGCAAGCCGCACATGGAATTTGATGGCGTTGATCACGTGCTTGAGCGCGGGATTCGGACTGATCTGTCGTTGGTGAAGGCGTGGAAAGCTGATCCAGCAGGAAACTTGGTGTACCGAAAGACTGCCCGCAACTTCAATCCGATGGCTGCCACATGCGGAGCAATCACGATTGCTGAGGTTGAAGAACTGGTGGCCCTTGGTGATATTGATCCCGACGACGTCGACACCCCCGGGATCTTCGTGCAGCGGATTGTTGTGACCGTTTCGGCCAAGCGCATTGAGCAAAGAACTGTCTCTGGCGCCTAACGAGCGCCTGCATCTGGACTGACCTAGCGGCAAGCACCCGGCAACGAGTGTCAAACCGGGCGTCCAATGTAGTTATTGACCAAAATACTCACTGTGCGCTCATGACTTGAGCAGACCCGGTCGATCGGATGCGATAGAGCGCCGACTTGCGCGTTCAACAACAGACCACAAACCACGCTTCATGGGACAATCCACGCTTCTTGACCTTTCTGGAGATCAGATGATGCCGCGTCCAAACAACATCGCTCGTTGCTTCGCTAGCCGCCCCTGCCTCGCTCCCCGACTTCGGGCGTTGATCGCTTCGTTTGCCTTGGTGACCGCCGCAGCGGTGACTGCTACTCCGGCCTCCGCGCAGTTCGGCGGACGTGCCAGCTTTGGAGCAGCGTTCCAGCCTGACATCATGCAACGCGATGTGACACTGATGACTAGTTCGCTGGCACTTGAAGAGTGGCAGCGCCCGGTGATGGAAGCGCTCATCCAGGACTACATGTCCAACTTCAACACAGGAGTTGATGCGCTCAAAGACCGTATGAAAGTTGCATCCGATGGTGCTGCAAAAGTCGCACAATCAGGAAATGGCGATGCGGTGCTTGAAAAGA
Organism: Phycisphaerales bacterium; assembly: GCA_044349615.1. Taxonomy (GTDB): domain Bacteria; phylum Planctomycetota; class Phycisphaerae; order Phycisphaerales; family SM1A02; genus UBA966. Next base: position 2,714 of record JBIKQN010000035.1, on the reverse strand, counting down.
TCATGCAGCCATTGAATGCGTGGCGCGTCGAGAAGCGTGCCATGTATGACAAGTTCCTCGCCGATCTCAAGAGCCAACTTGGTCCACAACAACTTGAGCGATGGCCCAACTTTGAGCGTGCACTGCGGCGCGAGCGCTTGCTATCAGATGGCGATCTTTCCGGCGAGAGCACTGATCTATTTTCGGTCGTCGCGCGAATGCAACTGACGCCCGCCGAAGAAGAGGCTGTGAAGCAACCGCTTGAGACCTACGAATTGATGCTTGACGAAGCACTCGTCAATCGCGAAACAAAGATGGAGCAATACGAGCCTGAGTTAGCCGAAGCAATGCGCTCCATGAATTACGATGCGGGCGCAAATACGCAGGACAAGATCATGGCGCTACGCATCCTCGTGCGATCCGCCAATGATTCCGGCATTGACCTGTTGGCGGCCGCACTTGGCGACCGCGGCGGTGAGTTCCGGATGCGCGCGCTTGAAGCTGGTTATCCCGATGTGTTTCGACCGCATCCAGTGATGATCCTGATGCAGCAGACGCGAGCACTGCCAAGCATCACTCCTGAGCAGGCAGGGCAAATTGACGAGCTGATGGCTGAGTTCAGCACTGCGTGCGAGGATGCAAACATGAAGCTCTATGACGCAGTCCGCGAAGATCAGCCAAAGGCACCTCGCAAGCGAGTCAAGGCCGTGGCGGATCGAAAGGCGAACGGGCCAGGGAGCGCCCCCAATACCCCGCAAGGATCGAACTCGACTGATCCGATCGTCAAGGCGCGCGTTGAGCGCGAAAGCATGGGTGCGCCGTTCCGTCAGCGCTTGATGGCCATCCTGACCGATGAACAGAAGGGCGAGATGCCAGGCGGCGTGAAGGTCGAACCATCCGAAGAGCGCAAGACCGATTCAACTGGCGCAGAGGGCAAAGAAAAGAAGTCTGGTCGTTCCATGAAGGTCGAAACCGATGGCGGAGCTGGACTAGTTGAATCAAATTCCAAACGCCGTGTAGGCAACCCCAAAACTGGCGCTGGCAAGGACTCACCCCAAGCCGCGCCTGAAGCCAAGCCTGAGTAAGTACACCGAGCACCGATGGACCACGACCTTCCAGGCATTCCTGTTCCGACCACTGCCCTTGATGCAGCAGCATTCGCATCTATTGGCGGCGATGCCTCGCTTCGCGACCGATGCAAATTGTTCGGTATCGAATGGGCGGAAGCAGTTCCTGAATCGACCGACGATGCCTCAGCGCGCATTCCACCTGATGTAGCGGTACGACTGCGTGTTGTGCCCCTGCGCGTTGAGCGCGGCAAATTGTTCGTGGCAATGATCGATCCACTCGACATTGCCGCCGTTGACGAAACAGCCGCGCATGCTCGCATGCCGGTCTCTCGAATTGGTCTTGATGGCGCCCTCTTCAGTGAATTGATGCGAGCGGTCTACGGAACGACTGCAGCGCGCATGGCTGAAAGTCTGGCGGAAGACAGAGGCGTCGGTGGCGGCGAGGTGGACCACAACCTTGATGCCATTGAGGCTGATGATGTTCACCGGATGGCCGAGCAGCCAACGCTCATCAACCTCGTCAATCTGATCATCCTTGAGGCGATTCAGAACCGCACTTCGGATATTCACATTGAGCCGTTTGAAACTGAGCTGAAGGTGAAGTATCGCATTGACGGCGTACTCATTGAGCAGCCATCACCACCAAAGCACCTGCAGCCAGCGCTTCTTGGCCGCGTGAAGATCATGGCCAACATGAACATCGCCGAGCGCTATGTTCCACAAGATGGCCACATCACGCTTCGCTTTGAAGGGCGCAAGGTCGATATTCGCGTAAGTACCGTTCCGACCGTGTACGGCGAGAGCGTGGTGATGCGAATCTTGGATAAGAGCTCGCTGCCTCTTGACCTCATCAGCCTTGGCATGCGTGACCAAATGCGGGAAATCATGGATCGCATGATTCAGAAGCCGCACGGAATGGTGCTGGTCACTGGCCCAACAGGTAGCGGTAAAACCACCACGCTGTATGCGTGCTTGAACAAGTTGTACGACCCACGCAAGAAGATCATCACGATTGAAGATCCAGTGGAGTATGAGTTGAGCGGAATCAATCAGATTCCTGTGAACCCCAAGCGTGGTCTTACATTTGCCACTGGGTTGCGTGCCATTTTGCGCCAAGATCCCGATGTCATCTTCGTCGGCGAAGTCCGAGACAACGAGACTGTCGATATTGCTATCCGTTCAGCACTCACTGGTCACTTGCTCTTCTCGACGCTGCATACCAATGACTCCATTTCGTCCGTCGGTCGCCTTGTGGACATGGGTGCGGAGCCGTTCCTCATTGCAAGCGTGCTCGAAGGGCTGCTTGCACAACGCCTCGGCCGACGACTGTGCCGCGAGTGCACGGTGCGCATGCCGCTGACTGAGGAGACCGCCGCGCGAATCTCTCCCGAAGAACGCGATCTCTTTGTCAATGGTGTTGCTATTGGCAAGGGCTGTGAAAAGTGCAATGGCTCAGGGTTCCGTGGACGAATGGGCTTCTATGAGATTGCCCGAATCAATGCGCGCCTCCGCGAGGGAATCAGCAAGAACAAGCCAGCGCTTGACCTCCGCGGCATGGTCGGCACTGATTTCCAACCGATGCGATTCGATGGCATGGCCAAGGCTGCCGCCGGTCTCACAACCATTGACGAAGTACTCCGCGCCACGCAGGACATTGACGACGCC
>JBIKQN010000366.1:0-2688 GCA_044349615.1 Phycisphaerales bacterium | reverse complement strand
CCCCACCACTTTGGTCCAACCATTCGGGTTCGGCGGCAACCCATCGCGTGACTCACCAAGACGTACTTCCGCCCCCATTACTGGCGCCTTCGTCTTTGCGTCAATCACCAGGAAGTCGATCTCCTTGGACTGCAACTTACGGAACGGAATGTCAACCGCTCGCGGACCAGTGATCTTTCGGCCATCAAATGCAATCGTCGCATTTTGATATCCAATCAGACGAACGGTGATGCTGTTACGAAATCCCGATATCTGGTCGACGGTGACCTTCCCATCACTGTCGGTCTTTGACACCTGTAGCGGGGGAAATCCCCAGTCCGCTTCAAGGCCGGGCTGCGGTAGATAGAGAAATGTTGCGCCGAATACTTCCGCACCACTGATCGGCTTGCTCGTGGCGGAGTCAAGGACAGTGAGCTCTATCGGCTCGCGTCGAACTGGTCGCAACTTTACTTCGTACTCATTGTCTGGCGCAGACTTGATGTCCTTAAACATCACTACATGCTCATATCCACCGACATCCGGCGCGATAGCCACCGATGGCGTTTCAAATACGCCAAAGATCACAGGCTCGAAGCCAGCGCGCAGCATTGTCAGATTCGTGTTGGCAGAACCGACACTGACTTCTGCGCGGCCATCGGGACCCGTCTGAACAAACTTGGTACCAGGAAAGAAATTGAAGAAGCCGAATCGATGCCTATAGATGCGTACATCAGCGATCGGCTCAAGCGTCGACTCAGTGACTGCGTGCACCACAATCGGCTTGCCGCATCCAACCAGAGTGACCAAGAGAGAAATGTAGAGGGGGGTGAACAGGCGCATGATGCAGACGCTACTGCACGCCGCCCGTTCCGGACTGAACCGATGTTCCCGCACGGACTGGCAGTGGATTTGAATCAAACCCCAAATCCAGGAGCGCCTGCTCAACCATCTTGCCCTGAGCGAACGAACCCTCCCAAACCAACAACTCAACACGGTACGTTGCTGGCTGGAATCCATCGAGCGCCCGACCGACTGCCTCGGCGGCGGTGGCTGGATTGGTGATGGCAAACCCGCTCGCAGGAGCACTGATTTCCTTGGTTTCAGAAGTTGCGCGGAAGCGCGACAACTTGCCACCAGAAATCAGCAAAATCACCGACTTGCGCTGATCCTGCTGGAAGCGGCTGACACGCACGAACCCACTTGGGGCAGTCGTGCTCACTGATTGCGTCGTTGCCTCTATGGTCAGTTTCTCGAGAACCTTGCGCACATCAGCAAGACTGGAAGCAGCCACCACGATATCGGCCTCACGGCGTGATGTTTCGCTCAGCAACTCCGTCTGTTCGTCTTCCAGTTTCTGGAACGCCTTGTTGGCTGCATTCCATCGTGCGTTCAGTTCTGGATCACCAGCCGGTGGCATGGCGTCAAGCTTCGCTTGCAGTTCTCGACGCTTCTCTTCAAGTTCACGCGCTTCGCGCACTTCCGATGCATTCGGTGCAGTGGCGTCCGCAGGTGCATCACTCGAGCGGCCAAAGAGCACCACCATGAGCAGTATGAACATGATGACGCCGAGCGCATTCGTGATCGCATCCAGGAACAGGTCCAATGGATCGCCCGCGAGTGAAGCGCTCTTGCGACCACCGCGTCGGCGGCGACGACCACCAGCACTCATGGTGCACCTCCTGGCGCAGATTTACTGGGCGGAGCAGCATCCTTACGTCTTTCAGCCGCCCCTGGAAGTGTCAATGGCACTGGCCCCGTAGATTCAGCGGTGCCATCAAGGAATCCGCCCGATGCTCCGTCCCACAATTGCCAACCAACTTCATAACCCCGACGAATCAGTGCATTTCTCAGGGTTTCAAAGCGCGGAATGGCGTCCTCGTGCACCACAAACACGATGTACGACGTGTCCGGCAACCGCTTGGCAAGTGCACCGACAATCCGCGCATCCGCATTGGGATCCTTGAGATCTGCAATACGAACGGGAACGAGGCTTGCATCAAGTTCACCAAGTACCACGCCATCAGTGCGTGGCTCAACAAAGACCGGAGCCTTCGGATACTTCATTCCCGGTCGGAACTTCACGCGCTCGCGCAGCACTTGCTGTTCGGCAGATCGCTTCGCCGTGGCGATGCGCTCCCGAAGTTCTTCAACCTTCTTGGTCAACTCCGCTTGCTCAACGGCAATGCGCTTCGCCTCTGTATCTGCATCGGACAGGCGCTTGCGAGCCCGCTCCACCAGCATGGCACGATCCTTCAAGCTGTCATCAAGAAGGTCGACCTCTGCCTTCGTGACATCCCGACCGCCCTTGCGGTCATCGATCGAGCGCTGCAATATGGCGATCTGCTCGCGAAGCACTGGGATTCGTGCCGCTGCAATCTCAGGATTGGGCGTGCCACCTTTGCTAGGTGTGGCCTGCATGTCATCAGACAATCCATCAATCGCAATGAGTAGCGCCACCAGAATCAGGATGCCAGTGAGGCAAGCCATGATGTCCTGGAAGGAAAACAGACTCAGCGGAGCGTCTTCGCGCTTCTTGCGTCGTCCCATGGGTCACTGCCAATCGGTGAGTTTCAGTCGCGAAAGCACATTTTCGGTGGTGAAATCAGTAATGCCATCAAGGAGAGCCTCTTCACGCTTGTATACCCACGTGGATAGCAGCTGAATGATGACCGCGGCGATCAATGCAACCAGCGTTGTCTCAAACGCAGT
>JBIKQN010000034.1:0-9003 GCA_044349615.1 Phycisphaerales bacterium | reverse complement strand
TGTGAAGTCCGAGGGGCTGGAAGTGACTGCAAATGCTGGCCTTTCGAGGGAAGCGCTCGCAGTTGACGCCTTGGTTTCCTTGGACGTATCGCCAGCGCTGTTGGCTGCGGCCGCAGAACTGCCAATCAATCTTGCCGGTACTACTCATGTTGATGTGAAGGTGGACAGCGTCACTATGAAACGAACTGTCCCATGGCAATTTGCGGCTCCAGCTGCGCTTCACGGCGTAGTGCAGATCCCAGCCGTGACGGTTGCGGGCGTTTCTGGGCTCGCGTCTGATGTCAGTCTTTCGGATACTGTCCTTGATGCGAATGTTGCTCTTGGTGCCACCATGTCGGCGCGGGGAACGCTTACGTCAAAGGTTGCTGCACAGCGTGGTGCGAAGCGCGCACCGCTCGCGCCCTTGAATGCAAACTTTGCTTGGGCCGATGCTGGTGCAAAGCCAGCGTCATGGTCTGCTGATGCAGTCTTAGACAGCATCAAAGTGGACGGCCTTGCCATGCTCTTGGATCTTGATGATGCCATGCGCAAGGAGATAGGCGATGGTGCGCGGCTTTCGGTGAAGAGCGCGAGCATTGGCGCGAGTGGTCTTTCCTTTGAGGTGGAATCGACACTGGAGCGATTGAAGGCAAATCTGAACGGTCAATTTGTCGATGGTGTGTTGTCATTGGCAAACAGTGCAGTGGATGTCACTATTCCGGCTTCGCGTGCTACGGAAATGCTCAATGCGCTTTCGAGCAAGCCTGCGAGCGATGCAGCGCCTGCGCCTAATGCAAAGAAGGATCCACCGGCATGGAAGCAGGTCAGTGCAGTGGCGCTTGTTGCCACCATCACCAACCTTCGAATGAAGGTTGGCGGTCGCGAAGCGGCGCTCGCAAGCCCGGCAGATTCCAAGCCAGGCGCGGTGTCTACAGCACCGCCGAACATAGTTCTTCCTGCAGGATTTGCAGCTGTTGCAAAGTTTGATTTGAAGCCCGTGATGCTTGTGCCCACCAACGGCGAGCCGCTCACTATTGAGTCGGTATCGGTATTGGTCAATGCCCCGGGCCTTGATCGACCAGCGGTTGTGAAGGCCACCGCTTCGATCGCTGGAGCAGGCGGGCAGCGCGTTCCAATTGCGCTTGATGCCACACTCACTGATTGGGCTAGTGCCGACGGCGCAGTCCTTCTTGAACACATTCGAGTTGATGGCACTCTTAAAGCTCCACGTGCTTCAACAAGCGTGGTTGGCGCAGTCATGGGAATGGGTGCTGAACTTGAGGAAGCGGTTGGTCCAGAACTAAGTGTTGATGCTTCGGTCGTTTCCTCTGGTCCTGGAGTTGCTACTGCTGCAGCAATGGTGAACAGCAAATTCGTAACGCTCAAGGCGCCACAGGTGTCACTGAAGAATGGCATCATTAGCGTGATTGCGGCACAGCCGGTGACTATTGACTTCATCCCCTCCGATCCGTTGCGCCGGCGTTACCTTGCCGCCATCAACCCCGTCTTCCGCGATGTTCGACTTGCCGACGAGAAGAAGCCAATCGTGTTTACTGTGCAGTCGTTTTCTTATCCCATTGACGGTGACCGCGCGCGTATGTCTGGTGACATGCGCCTAGTGGTTGGTGACGTGCTCCTTGATCCAAACGCCGACAACGAAGTGCTGAATATGTTGAAGGTGTTTCAGACAAAGGAGAAGAAGCCGATCGATGGCGTCATTGATCCACTCAATGTGGTGATTCGCGACGGGCAGCTGACGTACAAGGATTTCCAGGTAGGCATTGAGCGTCAAGGCAAGAGTTGGAAGACCCGACTCATCTTTGACGGCGACATTGACCTCACCAAGAAGCCGCCATTTGCCCGTTCAATTGCGGCGAACTATCCACTTGGATCCGTGGCCCGCGAGGTTGTCAGTGTGCTGCCGAACGAAGATGGAGGTGGCTCGGTCGCCAACATCATCAACACCGCTTCACTTGGTGTTGGCGATGCGCTTCAGTTGCGGATCAGAATGCGCGGACCACTTGGTGACGTCAATGGAAAGCCTGCCAAGCTTGAGCGCAAGGTCAAGGTGATCTTTGACGCCAAGTCCATGGGTGGCGGGGTTGGCAATGCAGTAGAAGGTCTTGGGCAGAAGATCGGTGATCTCTTCGGCGGCAGCAAGGATCCCAAGGAACCCAAGAAGGGCAAGAAGAAGTGATGCAATCCGCGTTGCGGAGCAGTGACTCCGGCGCGTTCGTCACATCGGCTTGCCATCAATCGTCAGGTCATACATCTCAAGGAGTTTCGCCTTGTCGAAGATGAGTTCCTGACGACTCATGCCAGTGACGTCGTAGACCGGCGTCAATTCGATGGCATCGCACGGGCATGCTTCTTCGCACATGCCGCAGTAGATGCAGCGCAACTCATCGATGTCGAATTGCTTTGGATACTTCTCGCGATCCGGCCACGGGCTCTCTTCGGCCTCGATATGAATGCAGTGCGCTGGGCACGCGGTCTGGCACATGAAGCATGCCACACAGCGGACGCGTCCGTCTTCATCCTTGTTCAGGCGATGAACGCCTCGGAAGTACGGCTTGTAAATGCCGCCGTCCTCGACATCGCGATGCTCGCGGCGTTGCTCTGGGTACTGGAGTACCCACAGCGTGTCCTTGTTGGCACCATTGCGGCCCATGTTCTGGAAGGCGTGGCGCAGGGTGGTGCCCAGGCCCTTGAACACGTTCACCACATAGAGGCTCTCGGTGCGGTTGAGCTTCTTGGGAGTGACGTCGAGAATTTCGTTGTCGCGGATGGACATGGAGGCGGGATTCTAGACATGCTTCGGCCGGGGTAGCCTCCGCAGTATGGTGGATTCATCTCGCGGCGCCGCTCGCGCCAAAGAACGCAGGGAAACCGGCATTGGAATGCGAATGGCCGGTCTCGGCTTCCAGACCAGTTCTGAAGTGGCAGCCGGCGCGCTGCTGGGCTACCTGTTTGACTGGTGGCGGGGGCCGGGAACCGTGGGGCGGGTGGTGGGCGGGGTATTGGGGATCGTGGTGGGGATGGCCTCACTGTTGCGGGGCGCCATGCGCATGAACCGTGAATTTGACGCTGCGGGGCGCCCGGAGGACAAGAAAGATGCCTGAGTTCAACCAGCCCCAGTCGCCTGGATCGGCGGCTCCCGCACCCGGAATGCAGCGAACGCCCCCAAAAGAGCAGGAAATCCGGATCGCGCCGCTACCACCGGTGATCGGCATTCTGATTGCCACGATCGCCTCCGCTGCAGCGTCCGTGGTGGCAGCCCGGATCGCCGGAATCTCGTCAGAAGCGGTCCTTCCAGCCCTCCTTGGGGTGTTTGGAACAGGCTTTCTGACCCTTGGAACGGGGTTCATCTTCTATTCCCCACGGTTTCGGCCAGCAGGAGACTGCAGCACTCGTTGGATGGGAGCCACGGTGGCACGGTTTATGGCGATTCCCGTCCTCTGTGTTTCGATATACTTCTCCCTCCCCGAAGGCGGCCAGTTTGCCGTTTTAGCCACCGTCGGGTCGTACCTCGCGTGCCTGGCAGCCGAAACCGCATCGGTCGCTTGGACGGTTAACCGAAGCCTGAACGACGCCTCCATATGACCTTCATCCTTGCCTCCGGCACCGATCCCCTTGGGCACGTCATCGACAAGAACAGTGCGTTCACCGATCTGCTCGGCTTTGATGTGCAGCTGAGTGTGGTCTCAGTGGTCGTCGGAGCACTGATCGTTGTGGCGCTCCTGCTTCATTCCTCGCGCCGGATCAAGACTGGTCCGGAGTCGCAAGGTCACCAGCGCTACGTGACGCGCGGTCGATTTGCGCAGGTTGTGGAAGTGCTCGTTGACGGCTTGTACACGCAGATGTTGGAGCCAGTGATGGGAGAGCGCTTGGCCAAGAAATGGCTGCCGTTTCTGCTGTCGCTCTTCTTCTTTGTGTTGGTGCTGAACGTCATGGGCCTGGTCCCGGTGGCGGACCTCCAAGAGATTATTCACTCCTTCGGATCAAAGAGTGAAGCAGGCGAGGGCGCCGCAGTTGCTGCGGCAGAGAAGCGCTCGCTGATCTGGTTTGGTGGAACAGCTACCGCCAGTCTTTCAGTGAATATCGGCTTAGCCCTGTGGGCATGCCTGGCGATTCAGTGGCAGTCGTTCCGGGAGCTCGGCGTCAAGGGATGGCTTGAGCACTTGTGCGGCGGTGCTGATTTGGTGCGCAACAAGGGACTGTGGTTTGTTGTTCCGATCATCTTCACTGTTGAAGTGCTGGGCTTGATCATCAAGCCTGCAGCGCTTGCAATTCGACTCTTTGCAAACATGGTTGGCGGCCACACTTTGATGGCCACACTTATGTTGTTTGGTGCGATGGCCGGCAGCTTGGGCATTGCTGCAGTCAGCGGAATTTCGCTGGTTGCTGGAGTAGCCGCTGTGGTCATCTCATTCCTCGAACTCTTCGTTGCCTTCCTGCAGGCGTTCGTCTTCATGTTCCTCACCGCGGTGTTCATCTCACAGATGTCGCACGGCGAGGAGCATCATGATGAGGAGCACGGCCACGAAGATCACCACGGTTCCGTCAGCGCGGATTCTCATTCGCCGAAGGCTGCGCACTAGTACTGAACCAGGGCTGAACGCCCGACAATTTCTTCCCTTCCCGCCACGTGGACCGCGGAAGGCCATTCTCGATCGACGCGGTTCACGGCGTCAAACCAAACCTCGGAGCACACACATGAAGAACATCACCACCCTCGCCCTCATCGCCGCAGCTGCGGCAACCGCCTCAGTCTTTGCCGATGGCGCAGTCGCCCCAGTCGCTGACTTCAAGGGCATGGGCGTCGGCATCGGCGCCGGCATCGTCGGCGGATGCGCCGTTCTCGGCGCTGGCATCGGCATCGGCAAGATCGGCACCTCGGCCAACGAGAGCACTGCTCGTCAGCCAGAAATGGGCGGCCGCATCTTCACCAACATGATTCTCACCGCCGCACTCGTCGAGGGCGTTGCCCTCTTCGCAGTGGTTGTTTCGCTGCTCGGCATCAACAAGTGATCCGCGCGGCTGATTGATCGGCCAAACACATTCGGGTTCCCGTCCTGAAAAGGGCGGGAACCCATTCACGAAGCCCGCACCCCGCGGGCGGAACCACGCTTGGAACCATATTTGGAGCCACCCATGAACGCTCTCCTGATTCTCGCCTCCGAAGGCGGCGCCAATCCGGTCTCATTCCAGATCCTGCCGGCAGCCACAGCATTTGTGGTCTTCGGCGTGGTCTTCATCGCGCTTGCGTACTTCGTTTGGCCCACGGTCGCTAAGGGTCTTGATGACCGCAACGCGAAGATCGTTGGCGAAATCAAAGGCGCAGAAGAAGCCCGAGCCGCCGCCAAGGCTGCCCAGGCTGAGTTTGAACGCAGCCTTGCGAACGCACGCGAAGAATCCGCGAACATGATTAAGCAGGCTCGTGCCGATGCGCAGCGCATCGCCGATGAGCTCAAGGCCAAGAATGAGCAGGAGCTTGCTGAGCGTGTTGCACGCGCGAACGCTGACATTGAGGCCGCCCGCAAGGCTGCCGTTGCTGATCTGCAGGCTCAGTCGGCAATGCTTGCTACGGAAATTGCCAGCAAGATTCTGCGTCGCCAAGTAAATGACCAAGACAACCAGCGCCTCGTCCAAGAGTCGCTTCAGGAACTCGCCTCCGGCCGCCGCTGAGGAAACGCACCATGCCCACCCAGATCGACGAAGTTGCAAAGGTCTATGCGCGGTCACTGTTTGAGCTTGCTCGTGAGCTCGGCGGTAACCCCGGCATAGCCGCGATGGGCGCAGAACTGCGCGAAGTGTGCGCCATTGTGCGCGCCGATCGCAGTGCGCTTGAGCTGTTCCGCTCACCGATTGTTGATCCAGGGCAGCGCAGTGCTTCGCTGACACGCATCTTTAAGGGACGCGTCACCGACACGCTCTTGAATTTCATCTTGGTGCTCAACCGCAAGGGTCGTCTCGCTGAACTCCTCTCCATTGAGGACGCCTACGACGCCATGGAGCAAGACGCCTTCGGACGCATCGAAGTCGATGTGTTCACTGCATCTGGTTCCATTGATGCCGCAACCCAAGCGACGCTGATTGCTGATCTCACGAGCTCACTCGGCAAGCAACCCGTGTTGCACTTCTACGCAGATCCAGCCATGATTGGCGGGTTGAAACTCCGCATCGGCGATCAATTGATTGACGGCTCCGTGGCTGCCCAGTTGCGACGCATGCGTTCCACCCTCATTGACAAGGGTCTTGCTGGCCGTGACGCTGGCACATTCCTCTCCTGAACATTCCAGCATTGAACTTTGCGCTACCAGCGCACCAAGACACGTTTATTTGAAAGGCACACTATGAAGATCAAGACCGACGAGATCACCTCCGTCATCAAGCAGGAAATTCAGAACTTCTCCTCCCAGCTGGAGATCTCCGAGGTCGGCCAAGTGGTCGAAGTGGGCGACGGTATTGCCCGCGTCTACGGACTCGGCAAGGTCATGTCTGGTGAGCTTCTTGAGTTCCAGACGCAGAGTGGTAAGTCAGTCACCGGACTCACCATGAACCTTGAGACCGACACCGTCGGCGCCGTGCTGTTCGGTGACACTGACTTGATTCGTGAAGGCGACACCGTGAAGGCCACTGGCCGCATTCTGGAAGTGCCCGTTGGTCCAGAGTTGCTCGGTCGCGTGGTTGATCCGCTCGGTGTTGCAGTCGATGGCGGTCCTGCCATTCGTACCACCCTTACTCGCAAGGTTGACATTGTTGCGCCCGGCATTGCTGCGCGTCAGCCCGTCAAGGAGCCGCTCCAATTCGGCATCAAGGCCGTGGACAGCATGATCCCCGTGGGTCGTGGCCAGCGCGAGCTCGTCATCGGCGACCGCAAGACCGGTAAGACCGCTGTCTGCCTTGACTGCATCATCAATCAGAAGCAGTACTGGGGCACACCGGAAGCCGTGGTCTGCATCTATGTTGCGATCGGCCAGAAGGATTCCACCGTTGCGGGCGTTGTTGAAATGCTCCGCAAGAACGGTGCGATGGACTACACCATCGTCGTCAACGCCGGTAGTTCCGCTCCTGCTCCGCTCCAGTACATCGCTCCGTATTCCGGATGCGCGATGGGCGAGTACTTCATGTGGCAGGGCAAGGAAGGCAAGACGCCGAAGCACGTTCTGATCGTCTACGACGATTTGTCGAAGCAGGCAGTTGCTTACCGCGAACTTTCGCTCCTCCTCCGTCGTCCGCCAGGACGCGAGGCATACCCAGGCGACGTCTTCTACCTGCATAGCCGTCTGCTTGAGCGTGCAACCAAGTTGTCCGACGCGAACGGCGGCGGATCATTGACCGCTCTTCCGATCATTGAAACTCAGGAAGGCGATGTGTCTGCGTACATCCCAACCAACGTGATCTCCATCACCGATGGCCAGATCTACTTACAGCCTGAGTTGTTCTCGGCAGGCGTTCGTCCGGCCATCAACGTGGGTATCTCCGTGAGCCGCGTAGGTGGTAATGCACAGATCAAGGCAATGAAGGAAGTTGCTGGTTCGCTTCGTCTTGACCTTGCGGCATACCGCGAGTTGGAGGCGTTCGCTCAGCTCGGAACCGAACTCGATGTTTCTTCGCAGCGACAGCTTGACCGCGGTGCGCGCATGGTGGAACTGTTGAAGCAGGGTCAGTTCTCGCCCTTTACGGTCATCGACCAGTGCATCTCGCTGTTTGCAGCCTCGCGCGGATACTTGGATGATGTGGCCATCACCAAGGTCAGTGCCTTTGAGAAGGGTCTTCAGGAATACTTCCAAGGTCCCGGCAAGGCGATCCGTGATCAGCTCACGGAGAAGAAGTCCTTCAAGGGCCTCGAAGATCAGTTCGGCGCAGCCGTCAAGACGTTCAAGTCCACTTTCAAGTGACCTGACGTTTCATAGAATTCACCACACAACGCCCGGTTTCGCCGGGCGTTGTTGTTTTTGCGCGCGCTTTATACGTGGCAGTTTGCTGGTTGCTCGCGTGGGCTTCGTTCAAAAAAGCGACCGGGGCTGCCCACACCGCTCGGGCAGCACTCCGGTCATTGTCCCTTTCCGTCTCCTCCCGTCACGTTAATCGTGACTCGGGCGGTGCGGTGAGTGATTCGAGTTCCGTGCACGGACGCCGACCGTAATCGGTCGTGGTTGCAGGTGGCCTCCAGATTCGCCAGTTCTGCTGAACTTGTCAGTCAGTTGTTTAGCGAGGTGTTGGATGATGTGCCAGATACTGCTCATGTTGCCTCCGTGTAGGAACAGATGAAAGGTGGAATGTAGAAAGGGGATGTGCAAGCGCAACAAAGAAAATCGCGCACGAAATTTCGTGCGCGATCGGCGTGCACTGGCCAGTTTGGGTGTCTATTCCCCGATGTCTTCAGCCCAAAGATCGGGCTTTTCACGCTGTAGGCGCTCCATGAGTGCAATGCACCGAGCATCATCAAGCACGGTGAGTTCAATGCCGTTTGCGCGCATCCACGTTTCCGCGCCCATGAATGTTCGGTGCTCGCCAATCACCACGCGTGGGACCTTGAACAAGATGGCAGTGCCTGAGCACATGGGGCAGGGGCTCAGGGTGCTGACGAGTGTCAAGTGACGCCAGTCGCGGCGCCGGCCAGCGTTGCGGATGCAACTGACTTCGGCATGAGCGGTGGGGTCACCCGATTGCACGCGCATGTTGTGACCTGCAGCAACCACATTGCCGGACGCATCGAGCAGTGAGCTACCGATTGGAATTCCACCTTCGCTCCAGCTCTTCTCGGCCTGTGCGATAGCGGCATCAATGCCGCGGCGAATGACTTCAGGGTTCAGTGGGGCAGCGGTCATTCGTTGTCATCCTTTCCATTGTTGTGATCGAACGAATCTTGGAATGCATCGCTTTCTTGATCGACCTTGTCTGCGAGTCGACGTTCGTTGTCGGTGAGTTCGTGGCCACCGTCAGCTTCCATCTCCTTCATGCGGTCCCAGTCAGCCATGGTGATCAGTACTTCGCGCGGGCTTGCACCTCTGGACT
>JBIKQN010000365.1:0-2690 GCA_044349615.1 Phycisphaerales bacterium | reverse complement strand
ATATCCGGGACATGCGGGGGGGGCAGGGTAGTGAAGTAACCCAGTGAAGTCAGTCAGTGAAGTAATGAAGTAACCACACAGGGGTTGAAATGGGCGCTACTGGATTCGAACCAGTGACCACTGCTGTGTAAAAGCAGCGCTCTTGCCACTGAGCTAAGCGCCCCAATGGTCTGCGGAGGATACAGACCTACAATCCGTACGTCGTGCATGATCGGATCCTTCGTCTTCAGGAGCTCGTCACGGGTTGCCCCGCCCAAGAGCAGCCGGCGTTTCGCCGCCGGCTAGCCGGATTGGCACGGTCTGGCCGGGAGCAGCCATCTGAGGGCACTTTGGTGGCTGTGGAGCGGGATGTTGCCCGAAGCATGGAGCGCCGAGCCGCCCGGGCGGCACGCGTTCCTGCCGTGACCTACCCGGATGACCTGCCCGTCGCCCAAGCCCGGGATCGAATCCGGGACGCCCTAGCGAACCACCAAGTGATCATTGTGAGCGGCGACACCGGATCGGGGAAGACCACGCAGCTGCCCAAGATCTGTCTTGAGGCGGGGCGAGGTGTCGACGGTCTCATCACCATGACGCAGCCGCGGCGGATCGCAGCGCGAAGTGTGGCCGCACGGATTGCCTCGGAATTGCAGACCACGCTTGGCGGAACCGTTGGGTTCAAGGTGCGGTTTGATGACCGAACCTCTGAACAGTCGCTCGTACGAGTAGTCACCGATGGTGTCCTACTTGCAGAGATCGAGCGCGATCCATTGCTCCTTCGTTCAGACACAGTCATCATTGATGAGGCGCACGAACGCAGTCTCAACATTGACTTTCTGCTTGGCTACCTCAAGCGACTCCTGCCAAAGCGGAGTGATCTCAAGGTCATCGTTGCCTCGGCAACAATTGATGTAGAACGATTCAGCGCACATTTCGGCAACGCGCCCATCGTGCATGTTGATGGCAGATTGCATCCCATTGAGACCCGTTGGCGACCGAGCGATGATGAAGCAGCCGACAATTCGCCTGCTGAACGTGCAGTGAAGGGCGTCGAAGAATGCCTTGATTCAGGGCCCGGCGACATCCTTGTATTCCTCGGCGGCGAGCGTGATATCCAGGATGCTGCTGACGCACTCTCCCGTGTGCCCGCTGCGCGTGGTGTGGAGATATTGCCGCTCTACGCACGTCTGCCAGTTGCGGAACAAGATCGAGTCTTCCATACTGGTCGATCGCGCCGCATCATTCTGGCCACAAATGTTGCGGAGACGAGCGTCACTGTCCCCGGCATCCGCTTTGTGGTGGATACCGGCGTTGCGCGCATTGCCCGCTGGTCCGGTCGCACCCGCGTGTTGCGCCTTCCCGTTGAGCCGATCGCTCGCGCTTCAGCAGATCAACGCAAGGGTCGCTGCGGTCTCGTGGGTCCGGGCGTATGCATTCGACTGTATTCAGAGGAGGACTTTCTGGGGCGCGAGCCATTCACGGCACCAGAACTCCTGCGAACGAATCTTGCCAATGTCATTCTGCAGATGAAGTCGCTGGGGCTAGGCGAAATTGCAGACTTTCCGTTCCTAGAAACGCCAAGTCCACGCTTAGTGGCAGAGGGTCTTGAAACACTGGCTGAACTTGGGGCCGTCGATCGCCGCGGTCATTTGACCCCGCTCGGCAAGCGTATGGCGGCGCTGCCTGTTGATCCGCGGCTTGCCCGCACAGTGCTTGCTGCAGTCGATGAAGGGGCTCTTGCCGAAGGGCTTGTCATCGCTGCGGCGCTCTCCATTCAGGATCCGCGCGAGCGACCCGCAGGTCAGGGAGGTGCTGCTGACTTTGCACAACTGATCTTCCGTGACCAAGAGAGTGACTTTCTTTCGCTACTCAAGTTGTGGCGGCGCTGGCGCGCTGAAAGTGCCGCACTCGGTAGTTCCGCGCTGCGCCGTTGGTGCCGCGAACACTTCATTTCTCACCAGCGCATGCGTGAGTGGTCTGAGCTTCATGAGCAATTGCGATCCATGGTCTCAGAGCGACTCGGCATTCGCGCTGCTCAACTCGCTGACGCTAGTGATCCCAACCGCATCCACCGCGCCATGCTGGCCGGCTTTGTTTCCCAACTTGGATTCCGGGGCGAGGACGGCGAATATCGCACCGCCACTGGTGGACGATTTGCAATCTTTCCCGGTTCAACCCTTGCGCGCCGCACTCCAAACTGGGTAGTTGCTGCGGAAATCGTTGAGACTTCCCGGCGGTTTGGGCGAACACTTGCGCGCGTTCAAGGCGACTGGGTAGAGCGCATTGCACCGCACTTGGTAGAGCGCATTCGGTCCGAGCCACACTGGGTTCGTGCTACGGGGCAAGTGGCCGCATGGGAACGCGTTCAGTTTGGAGAACTCACCATCGTTCCACGGCGACGCGTTCCGTGGGGGCCAGTACAGCCAGAAGATGCCCGAAACATCTTTATTCAGTGCGCTTTGGTGGACGGTGATTGTGACCTTGATGCACCGTTTATCAAGCACAACTATGCCCTTCGATTGCGTATTGAAGCCATGGAAGCCAAACGTCGTGAGCGCGGACTTCTGGTGGACAGCGAGGCGCGGTTTGCCTTCTTTGACAGTCGGGTCCCTGCGGACGTGCACAGCATTCCATCGTTTGAGCGGTGGCGTCGCCGCGCGGAATCACGCGACAGCCGGATCCTCTTCATGCGGGAGTCAGACTTGCTGGCC
>JBIKQN010000364.1:0-2695 GCA_044349615.1 Phycisphaerales bacterium | reverse complement strand
AGTCGATACGGTCACTCGCCCGGCGCTCGGCACTGCGCCTGCCACTCCAGCCGCCAACAATGCATGTGTGAATGCTCGAATCACTTCAGGTCCCACTTTCCTGCTCTTCCATCGAGGCCGCAGACACTAGTCGCGCCAGGAAGATCGCCGGGTACATCACTCCGGTAATCGCCTCCAAGGTGCATACCAATCGAGCCCACGAACTCAGGGCAACCACGTCAGTGAATCCAGAAGTCGTCAGCGTGGAAAAGCTAAACCATAGGTAGTCCACCCATCTCCCAATCGGCATTGCTTCAGTTGCCCCGGGCACTCGGTACCCCAACGGATCAATGATGGCCAGTCGTTGGTGAACCATAGAAAACGCTATGCCAATGAGGAGGTAACTAGCGCCACCAAAGTAGATCCTGGCCTCGCCATGCGTGTCACGACTCAGCGCAGCGGAGGCAATAGCCACCGCAGCGACCACGGTGGCGACAGCAAACAGGAACCCCGGCACCACATGATCTTGCATCGAAGCATTTTTCCCATGCAGCCATAGCATGAAAATCGCAGTACTGCACAGCAGGAACACCAAGAGTGCCCAGATCCTGCCACTCACAAAGTAGGTAGCAGCACTGCTTGCAACCATCACGATCATCGCCGTTGAAAGCGGAAGAAAGGTGGTGGGCGAGGTGGACAGTGGCACTATGCAGAGCGCAATGAGGATGGCCATCAAAATCATGAGCCCCATCCGAACTTTGGATTGTTTCTTCATGTGTGCAAGAGCCTACCGCGGAGGATCAACCAGCTATCGCTCGTGATAGCGCAGCGGAGATCCCCCCAAAAACAGTGCCGGAGACCAAGCCTTTCGACTCAGTCTCCGACATGGATCGATAGTTACACGAAGCTGGTCGATCAGCCGCGCCGGCGCCGACCCGCCGTTAATCCCGCGAGGGATATCAGCGCGATGGCACCAGGCGTAGGCACGGGAACGAACCCGATGTCCATGTTGTCCATTCCAAGAAGATTGAAGTTCGCAGACGGTCCCACCGGCGTGATGGTGATCCTTGTGATCGCCGCCCCGTCCGACCAGAATCCTGCAAAGGTGTCGGTGTTGGTGACGGTGCGCGCGAACTGCGTTCCGTCAGAGAGCGAAAGCAGCACAATGCCGGATATCGGTGCACCAGCGGCAGTCCGGAAGAAGTAATCCGCGCCGACGCCGTACACGCGGCCGGAGTCGAACGCCACTGAGATGGCTCGCCCGGATTGGAGTGCACGTAGGGAGTCGCCTTGGGTCTGAAGCCCGCCGACCGCGCTTGCTACCCAGTTGGCCTCAGAGCCAACTTTCCCGGTGAAACTATCAGCGGTGGCGCCGGCAACGACAGTCGAGAAGTCCTCTCGAATCACCGCGGCATCATTGTGCATGGATGCCCAGATGGCGAATGTCAGACGCGAGTCACAGACTGTGATTGAAGCGAGTGCGGAGGAGGACACGGAAACGAGCGCAACCGTACCAATAAACAAATGGGATCCGAACATCATGGAGTCCTTGGCAAGTGTTACTAACGAGATGGTGTGCCTCAGGCGGGAAACGGCATCCATCGGGACAAGACATCGGGACTATGCCCGGTCATCAACCATCGGCAAGCAACTGCACCATCTTTCCAAGATAATCAACCGCGATATGGGGCGTCACAGTTGAATGAGAGGGCTATAACCGCGACCACTTCAGCGGACCTCCGTGAACCATATTCCCCGGATTTCCCCCTCATTACATCAGTTGCAGGGTCCCCACCTGCCGAGCAGGATCCCAAGATCCGCTCCTGTGACGATGCCGTCGCTATCGAGGTCGCTCTGAGCGATGGCTTGGCCCCAGTCGCCGAGCAACAGGCCGAGATCGGCACCGCTGACAATCCCGTCACGATTCACGTCCCCCAAGCATGGTGGGGGCGGGGGCGTGCCCCCTGCAATCTCTATGACCGCCATGTGCAGGTAGGTTCCGCCCGAATCAGGCATGTCGTTCCACGTGCCTTGAGTGCCGAGCATTTCGGTGGCATCCTCGCCCGAACCGGCGTTGTTGGGTTCGCCAGCGTTCCAGTTGGTGTAACCCCCCGGACTGCCATCGGGCCACACGAAGTTTCCTTCGCTTGCAACATCGTTGAAGCCAATCCAGAGTCGCTGCGACGTACCGCCGAAACTTCCAAAGTTCAACTGAACGAAGTCGTTCTCCGCTTGATCTGCAATGGAAGCGAGGTGCCCGCCAAACATTTGTGCAGTCGCTTCGGCTGCCGCCCATGAAGCAACATTTAGGCCGATATATCGATGGCCATTTGCAGGATTGGTGACATCAACAAGGGGCGTCACTGCACTGACGGTGAATGAACCTGAGCCGAAACCAGTGGAAGCGTAGGAGCCCACGCGAATGGTGTAGGTGTTTCCGGCAGTGGTTCCGAATTGCAACTTGCTCTGCAGCGAACAACTGTCATCATTGCAGGCAATGGTGGAGTCAGGAGCGGGGCACCCACAGCCGAGATATGCGGCCATCTTCGTGTCGAGCGTTGTGCCGCTGCACAGAGATACTTCAGCCATTCCTGATGACGGTGCGGTCCAGCAGAACCAGACATCGTTGAATACCTGCGTCACGCTGAAGAACAGGCACCCAGCATCGGCATTGCCGTCAGTGGTTGCTCCCACAGTACTGAATGGAAAAGATCGG
>JBIKQN010000033.1:0-9019 GCA_044349615.1 Phycisphaerales bacterium | reverse complement strand
GTCTTGATACTGACGAAATGTATGGACGGCGGCCCGAATCCGGCCAGGAAACAACCATGAACACCATCGCCACTGAACTGCTCAAGAAGATTGAATCCAAGACCGCCACCGTTGGCATTGTTGGTCTGGGATATGTGGGTCTCCCACTGTCGCACGCCTGCCTCAAGGCGGGCTTCAAAGTCGTTGGGTTTGATATTGACCAACGGAAGATCGACAGTATCAAGGCAGGCAAGCCGTACATCCACCACCTTGGGCAGGACTTCTTCGACTACATCAAGGCAAACGCAGGCTTCATTGGAACGGCAGATCCCATGGATCTTCAGAAAGCCGATGCCATCCTGATTTGCGTGCCAACACCCCTTGGCCATCACAAGGAACCAGACCTTTCGTTTGTGCTTGACTCAACGAAATTGGTAGCCAAGGTTCTCCGCAAGGGGCAACTGGTGGTTCTTGAGAGCACCACCTACCCAGGCACCACACGTGACGAGATGGGCCCAATCCTTGATGCAACAGGCCTGAAGCGCAACGAGGATTACTTCTTGGCCTACAGCCCAGAGCGCGAAGATCCAGGCAACCCGAACTTCTCTGCCTCGGTGATTCCAAAGCTTGTTGGCGGTACCGATGAGGCCTCCGGAAAGCTTGCGTATGCGCTGTACAGCCGCGTGGTGAGTAAGGCGCATTTCGTCTCAAGTGCCGAAGTAGCCGAGACGGCAAAGCTTCTTGAAAATATCTTCCGCGCCGTCAATATTGCGCTCGTGAATGAAATGAAGACCGTTCTTACCGACATGAACATTGATGTCTGGGAAGTGGTTGCCGCGGCTGGAACAAAGCCATTCGGATTCATGCCGTTCTATCCAGGACCGGGTCTTGGTGGTCACTGCATTCCAATTGACCCTTTCTATCTGACATGGAAGGCAAAGGAAGTTGGTCGTATCACTCGATTCATTGAGCTTGCTGGCGAAATCAACACGGCCATGCCGCACTATGTCATCGAGCGAACACAAAGTGCGCTCAATGACGACAGCAAGAGCGTGAAGGGTTCCAAGGTCTTGGTGATCGGTGTGGCGTACAAGAAGAACATCGACGATTCGCGCGAGAGTCCAAGTGCAGAGATCATCGAGCTTCTTCGCGACAAGGGTGCCGAGGTCACCTACCACGATCCACATATTCCTTCGTATCCATCCATGCGCAAGTATCGGATCGATCTGAAGAGTGTTGAACTGAATGAAGCGAATCTAAAGGCGAGCGACTGCGTCTTGATTCTGACAGACCACGATGCGGTCGACTATGCCAACCTTGCCAAGAACGCAAAGTTGGTGGTGGACACGCGTAATGCAATGGCCACTGTGCCGGTGGGATCGGGCAAGGCTCGCGTAGTGAAGGCTTGATGGAACACCCGATTGACTGTTGAAACACCCCTGTTTTCATGGCGAATCCTCCGATCAGGAGGATTTCGTCTTGATGGGGGTGGCATGTTTGGGCTCATCCCCAAATCGATGTGGTCCAAGTGGATTGAGCCCGATGCAGACAATCGCATTTCACTAGCGATGAATTGTGTTCTTCTTGAGCGAGCAACACCCGGTGGCGGCACGGAGCGCATCGTGGTGGAGTCCGGCGCTGGTGGCAAGTGGACTACCAAAGAGGAAGCAATCTATCTTTTCGAACGCGATGCAGATGGTCGCGTCCGCACAGTTGAGCATGCGCTTCGTGAGATTGGGGTCGACCCTGCCTCCATCGCACATGTCATTGTGACGCACCTTCACTTTGATCATGCAGGTGGACTGACACGGCTTGGTGCCAATGGTGCTTTGGAACTGGTGTTTCCCAACGCACACATTCATGTCCAGCGCCAGGAGTGGCTTGATGCAATTGCCAACAAGAGCACCATGTCACGGACCTATTTACCAGCGAATCTTGAGCCGATAGTCAATAGCGTGGTGCTTCATGACGGTGATGTTGAACCCATTCCGGGGATAAAGTTGCGCGCAGCACCAGGGCACACATGGGGACACCAGATGGTTCTGTGGAAGGACAGTGAGGGAACTGTTTGCTTCTCGGGTGACACCATGCCCACTATTCACCACGCGCACCCCGCTTCAAGTCTGGGATACGACATGCTTCCGTACCAAACCATGCTGACCAAGCAAGCGATGTTGGCCGATGCGGACCGGGAGCAGTGGCGGCTAGTACTGGATCATGAACCCGGCAATTGCGTGATTCAGCGTGGACTTCGCGCTACCACTTGACGCCGCTGTTTGCCCAAAGATCCCGCAGTAGTCGTTCGAGACGTGAGCGGAACCCTGTATCCTGCCCGCGGCCTGTTTAGCCGTGTGGCTGACAGGACGCGTGCTTTCAAGCGCGCCTCGCAGCAGTCCTGGAGACACACATGTCGCGCACATCGCTTCGTCCGCTCATCTTCCTTAACGCTGGACTTCTTGCCGTACTTGCCGCCGTGACACTGATGCCGTCGGCGGTCGCGCAACTTCGTCCGCGTTCTACCTACACCATGGTTGGTGGTTCAGTGAACGGCATCGTTCAGGGCGTGGTCTACATCACTGATGAAACCACCAATGAAGTGGTGGCAATCAGTTGGTATGAGAACACCAAGCGACTTGTTGGTCTCGGTTATCGCAACATGACTGCCGATGCAGTCCAAGCCGCCAAGACGCGCTGATTCATTTCATCACCAAGCATCGCCTTCATCTTCAGGGCCCGTCACATAGGACACCTTATGGAAACCTCAAACCAAACATCACCATGCAGCACAAGCGGTTGCGCTTGTGGCAAGAAGAATCGCGCTCAGCAGTTGAACATGCCAGCAGCCCTCCTGTGGGTGAGCGCATTTCTGCTGACGGCACTCACCATTATTCAGGCGGCTCGCATGCCACTGAACTCCGCATTCGCCGCTGCTGCCAACCAAGGTGGTCAAGGCATGAGCGTTGTAACGCAGAGCACAGGTCTTGGGCCTGCCGAGCGCCCCTATGAAGCGCTGTGGGTACTCGATGGCCGGGGAGAGATGCTCTTCATCTACTACGTAGAGAACGCAAATGCTGGTGAAAAGGCACTGCTTCTTCGCCAGGCCATTCCGGTTCCGGAACTGTTCCGCATTGCGCGTGGTGGTTGATCCATGATGCGCAGTGTGGATGCCATCATGGCCGCGCGACGCGCGGAGTCGTTCACTAAGCGATCGATCAAGGCCTCTTCCAAGCAGCACGCCCTTCGGTGTGCTGTTTCCATGTTGGACCTGACCACGCTTGAAGGCAAGGACACTCCAGAGAAGGTTCGCGCGCTGTGTCGCAAGGCAATTCAGCCAGTCGACATTCCGGCGGGACGACCACCGCTCGAATTACCCATACCCCATGTGGCGGCGGTGTGTGTCTATCCCATGTTGGTTCCTGCAGCCAAGGAGGCGCTCGCGGGTTCAGGCGTGAATGTAGCCGCCGTAGCCACGGGATTCCCAAGCGGTCAGTATCCGCTTGACGTACGCCTTCGTGATTGCGCTGAGGCGATAGCAGCCGGCGCGGACGAAATCGACATGGTGATCAGTCGGGGTCTGTTTCTGGCTGGTCGCCTTGAGGACATTGCGCGCGAGATACGCGAGACGCGCGCGTTGTGCGCCCAGCCTCCAAAGGGTCAACCTGCACACCTCAAGATCATCCTTGAAACCGGCGAACTAGAGACCCTAGACAATGTGCGCCGCGCTAGTGACCTTGCCATCGAAGCAGCATGCTCGGTACCGGGGATCGGTGCGCCAAAGGATGGCGAGGTTTTTATTAAGACATCAACCGGCAAGGTGCAACCAGCAGCGACCATGCCCGTGACGCTGGTGATGCTTGAAGCCATTCGAGATCACTATTTGGCAACAGGTATTCGTATTGGGATGAAGCCGGCCGGCGGAATTCGCACGGCCAAGCAGGCGATTTCATACCTTGTTATGGTGAAAGAAACCCTCGGTGATGATTGGTTGACACCACACCTCTTCCGATTTGGTGCCAGTGCACTAGCCAACGACCTCGCTCGACAGATCCTGCGCATGCAGGGCGGCGGGTACATGGCCGCCTACGACATTACCGAGGCGTAGCCGGCGGCGCTGTTTGGCGCTTCAGCCAAAAATCACGAAGCATGACGGCAAATTCATCACCCTCAGCAGCAGCGGCAGAGGCCTCAGCTGCATGGTGAAACCGAGTTTCATCAGTCGACCCATCAAGCTGATTTATCCAGTCCTTGGTTGCGCGGGAGGCAACAGGGGCCTTTGCTAAAAGACTCGTAACGAGTTCATGACATTCCTGCGTCAGTGATTCCGGTGTTGCTGAACAGTGGGTTGCCAATCCCGCGCGAACGGCAGATTGGCCATCAAAGATGTTCCCACCCATAGTTGCAAACCGTGTCGATCCAGCGCCAGCATTCGCCAACAACGCCGGAATGGTCACCGATGGACTCACCCCAATCCGGTGCACTGGATAGCCAAGTTGCGCATCGGGGGAGACGATCACAAAGTCAGCGCCGGCAAGCAAAGCGCAGCCGCCGGCAAGTGCTGCGCCACGAACTTCGCACACAACCGGAATCGGAAGTGTTCGCAGAGCCAACACCGTCCGTGATAGATCCATCACCAAGACACGCAACTGTTCCGAATGAGCAACACATGCGGCCAGGTCAAATCCAGCACAGAACGAATGACCCTCGCCACGAATGACAAGAACATCAGCGCCAATCCGTGAACCATCATGCGTAATGAGTCGATCATCGGCGGCAAGTGCGGCAACCATGAGTCGCTCATTGAGCGCAGAAAACATAGCATTACCCAAGGCATTTCGCCGACTTGGATCAGCAAGAGTGATTTCAAAGCATCGATGATGACAAGTGCTGCGCGCAAGCATAATGAACTTTGCAGATAGAAATTTGTGAAATAATTGGCAGAATAGTGCTGAACACGCGTTGTAACCCGATCGTAGCAAAGGTGTTGGAGCACATCACCGCATGTGCTCTAGCAAAGCACCCTGTAGTCCACACATCAGGGTGGGGCGCATGTCTTGGCACCGTGCCAACGGCATGCGCCTTTTAGAACGTACCCCGCACGGCACCGCCTCACTCGTGCTATTCGAGTTGGCGGTGGTGCCGTTTCACCCCAATCGCCGCCGGTGACGATCAGGCATTGTTCCGCGCGGCATGGTTCGGAGGTGGGCAATGACTGCGCCAATCGCTGCGCGGCTAGCAGTCATCAATTCATGGGCAGACATTGGTCGCGCTTCATTCGGGCGCTTTTCAAATTGCTCGACGAGCTGTGGAACATGAATGAACCCAGAAATAGCAGGCCATCCCGTGGCTGCACTCCGCTCCAGCGAATGGAACATGACTTCATTGCATAGATAGGTCCCGGCCGACAGAGAAATTCCCGCCGGAATGCCAGCAATACGAACCGCGTCGATGATGGCTCGGACTGGAAGAGTTGTGAAGTGGGCCGCGGGCGCGCCATCAATCACGGGCGTATCTTCAGCACACATGCCAGCATTGTCGGCAATTCGGTAGTCACGAAGGTTGATAGCAACCCGCTCAACGCTGAACTCACTGCGCGTGTGTGCTTCACCAAAGTGAATCGCCGCATCGGCCTGAAAGTCGGAAAGCACGGCTTCAAGCACCGCTCGCGCAGACCCGGGTGCGCTTCCACCAACAACGGGTAGAACCGTCGCCCGGATCACTGCCCCAGGTACCCCTTCGGCGGCTAGCCGCTGCGCAATAAGTGCTGCGGGGTTCATGGGGCTGCCACCAAATGGCTCGAATCCGGTCACCAAGATGCGGGGAATACCAATCATGGGTGTCGATGCTAGAACTACCCACATGTTCGCGCTTTCTGCCCCCGCCATCATTGCTGCCTCTCCTGTCCTAGTGGCCGCGGTTGTCGCCGGGACAGCCATTGCCGTTGTTGCTGTCTGGTTGATGGCGGTTTATAACGGCTTGGTTGCACGTCGCATCCGGGTGCAGAATGGATTCGCCCAGATAGATGTTCAGCTTCGGCGTCGCCACGACCTAGTGCCAAATTTGGTTGCCACTGTGAAGGGCTATATGCAGCACGAGCGGTCTACGCTTGAAGCGGTGACCTCCGCACGCGCGACAGCGATCGCGGCGCGCAGCAACGTGGCAGCCGCGCCGGGCGATGCGGTGGCAACGCTCGCGCTTGCAAATGCGGAAGGCGCCCTACATGCCATGTTGGGCCAACTGATGATCTTGATGGAGCGATATCCGGATGTCAAGGCAAACCATAATGCGCTTCAACTCCAAGAAGAGTTAGTAAGCACAGAGAACCGTATAGCGTTTGCTCGCCAGGCGTACAACGACGCGGTCATGACCTACAACACCAAATTGGCAGTATTCCCTGATGTAGTGGTGGCTCGGCTTTTCTCCTTCTCTTCAGCAGCACTCTTTGAGGCTGATGATTCCGCACGCGCGCTACCAAGTGTTGAATTCAACGCGCCAACGTCAGCAACAGGCACTTGATACACGGAGGTTTGCGATGGACTTCTTTGAAAGCCAAGAACGGGCTAAGCGGAATACGAATTGGCTTGTAGCTCTCTTTGTTCTTGGCGTGGTAGCCACAGTAGTGAGTGTGCACTTGGTGCTGTCACTGTCAATGGCTGATGGAAAGATCTTCGATCCGCTTATGTTTGTGCTGTCGGCTGGTTCAGTTATGACTGTTGTTGGTGTGGGCACCACGGTGAAATTTGTGCAGATGTCACATGGTGGTGCGGCCGTGGCACAGGCAATGGGTGGCAGACAGGTAGACCCCGGCTCAAGTGATCCGGATGAGCGGCGGGTTCTCAATGTAGTAGAGGAAATGGCCATCGCCAGTGGTCTTCCGGTGCCACCTATCTACATCATGGAGGATCAGACGATCAATGCATTTGCAGCGGGAAATTCTGAGAAAGACTCCGTGATTGGTGTTACCCGTGGGTGTATTCACGCACTTTCACGTGATGAGTTACAGGGGGTCATGGCACATGAGTTCAGCCACATTTTCCATCGCGACACGCGCCTCAACATGCGTTTAGTGGCTTGGCTGGGAGGGATATTTGCGGTTTCCATGGTTGGGCGAATTCTGATTCGCTCCCAGATGTATTCCCGATCGTCGCGCGGAAAAAATAACAACGCCGCGATTGGACTTGGGATCGGTGTTGGACTGTTTCTGATCGGAATAGTCGGCTACTTCTTTGGCCGGATCATTCAGACCGCCGTGAGCCGACAGCGCGAGTTTCTTGCTGACGCGAGTGCCGTGCAGTACACACGCAATCCAGAAGGAATTGCCGGCGCACTAGAGAAGATTGCGCGTGGCGCGGGTAGCCGCCTGAGCGCGCCAGCGGCGGCGGAGTTCAGCCACTTCTTCTTTGCGAATGGCATTCATTCGCTATTTTCAACTCACCCTCCACTCGAGGAGCGGATCGCGCGCATTCGCGGCGCGCGGATGGTGGCGGCTGGCGTGACAGCCGCACAAGCCGAGCAGTCGTTGCCAACACAGACAACGCGACCGATTGCTGGATTTCGTGGTGTTTCCGCAACCGCCATTCATGCAGCTCGGTCTGGCATGGGTGCACTGAATCCTAAAGAACTTAACCTAGCGCGGGGCGTGTTGGCCGAATTACCAGATGCGATCGTTGATGCTGCTCGGAGTCCATTCGGTGCGCGCGCGGTGATCTGTTTACTCTTGCTTTCTAAGGATCAGCGCGAGCGACAGGTGCAGGTCAACGCGATTGCCGATATGGATCCAGCGCTCGCAAGTGCGACTGTCGGCCTGATGCGCGAAACGAACATTCTTCCACGACAGCGGTTAGCAGTCATTGAACTGTGTGCTTCCGCACTGACGCTTCTTTCACCTAGGCAATACAAGCAATTCTGTTCTGTGCTTGCGCAGCTCATTGCCACAGATTCTCAAGTTGATCGATTGGAGTGGACCGTTCGAGTCATTCTGCACAGCGCGATTGAAGGCAAGAACACGAAACCAAAGGTTGGGGCGCGCGCAACCGCTGCTGATACAGCACTCATAGTGAGCGTGTTGGCGTGGTCTGGTGCGACCAGCGAAGAAGGCGCTTCACATGCTTGGCGCGCTGCGTGCGGAGTAGACGCCGCGCTCCCGCGCATGCAGATTTCAGCCCACCTATGCACACTTGATGCCCTTGACGAATCACTAAGAAACGTGTCTGCGGCGTCGCCCAGAGTGAAAGGGGTCTTGGTGGATGCTTGTATCGCGTGTGTTGCCGCAGATGGCCAAACCACAGTAGAAGAAGCAGAGTTGCTGCGCGCCATTTGTGCAGCCATTGGCACTCCAATGCCACCGATTTTAGCAGCAGCCTGATGGCATTTAGGCGGCTCGCGCCTGCTTACCCGGAAGGGAACTCTCACGATTCCAATCCTCGATAGCCTCGCGGACCTGCAGGACGAGCGTTTCGGCCTCCCAACCATGGGCAATAGTGGCCATATCAGGAAGGACGATTGACTCGATCGGTGGCCATTCATCGGCGATGTTCCACGCACTGATCGCTCGCATTGCTGCGCGAAGAGCACTGTAAACCATTGGATTGGCGGAAATGCAACCTGGAAGTTGGGTTGCTGGAGCGGCAATCATGAATGGCATGGTGAAGTCGCCCGTAGGGATGATGATGGCTTCGCCTACTGGGAGTTCGGAATCAAATTCGCATCCAATCCGCTCTTGAAGTGCGCGTTGCAGTCGCGGACCGAACCGGCGCGCGAACGCGCTATCAATTCCAGTATCGAGATAGCCGAAACTATTCGTTGGCGCGATCACGGCGTCAGCAATACATCCATCAAGGAGTGAACCACTCACAACCTTCAGCCCAGGCAGGTCTCCAAGCAGAGCCCTATAGACGGCAGCATTTGTGGCAACGGTTGTGCGCAACTCAATTCGCAAAGATTGTGGGGCAGGAGCGGCAGCCGCGAGTTTGCCGAACATATCTGGCTTGCCATTGGTTCGGTTACTCATTGCAGTCCCTCCTGAAAATCTTGATCCCCGCAT
>JBIKQN010000363.1:0-2699 GCA_044349615.1 Phycisphaerales bacterium | reverse complement strand
CCGGGTCATGCACCAGCGAGTCGAACCAAACGCGCTTGATTGCTTCGCGCGGCGACTCCTTGGTAGCCGTCTGGCACAGGTCTGGACGCTCGCGGAAGCCGTGCTCCCAGCGACCGATGGTCATTGGCGCTGCGCCGCCGCCATGAGCGAAGGCAATGCGAAGCGTGGGCAGACGCTCCATGACACCACCGAAGCACACACTGCCAACAGCAAGGGCCGTTTCTGCCGGCATTCCCACAAGCCACGGGAACCAGTGCCGTTCCATGCGGTCGGCACCAAACATTTCCCATGGATGAACGAACACGCACGCGCCGAGTTCGGCGGCAGCTTCAAGCACCTCGACAACCGATCCATCATCCAAGTTGCGCCCATTGACGTTCGATCCGATCTGCACACCAGGCATGCCAAGTTGATGCACACATCGCTCAAGTTCACGAATCGCCAATCTCGCGTCTTGCATCGGAATAGTGCCAAGACCCACGAATCGATCCGGCGCATGGCGAACCACATCAGCAATGTGATCATTCAGAATGTGGGATAGATCCGCAGCATCTGCAGCCTTAGCCCAGTAGCTGAACATCACGGGCACCGTGCTCAGCACTTGCACACGCACACCCGCTGCATCGCAATCAGCGGCACGCGCTGTTGGATCCCAGCAATTCGAGTGGATTTCACGGAACATCCGCCCGTCTTTCCACAAACGCGCGCGACACGCAGCACAATGCTCAATGCTCACCCAGCCGGGATATCCGTACTTTGCACAGAGATCGGGCCAGCGCTCAGGCAGGATGTGCGTATGCAGGTCGATCATCGGGTTCAGTATGGGCGCATCACTCGAGTGCCACACTTCTTGCAGGTGCACAACGCGGGGTCAGCCCAGAACTCTTCCATGGCCTGCGAAAAGTGCTGCACGATGTCTTTGCACACAAAGACCTTGTCATAGACAAGCTCCTCGCACTTCTGGCAAAAGAACATGAGGTGCTCTGGTTCAGTTTCTGGGCGACGGCGTTCGATCACCATTCCGAGTGTGTCCGGACCACGCTGAGGACTATGCGGAACATTCGGCGGAATGAAGAATGTCTCACCTTCGCGAACGGGCACATCTCGAATGCCATTGATATCGCGAATGCGGACTGTGATGTCACCCTTGAGTTGAATAAAGAACTCTTCGCTATTAGTCATGTGGAAGTCATTGCGGGCATTCGGGCCAGCGATGATCATCACAAAGAAATCCTTGCCGCTGTACAGGTACTTGTTGCCAACCGGCGGCTTCATCATGTGCCGGTTTTCAGCGATCCACTGCATCAGATCAATGGAACTAGACACCGTGCCATCAACATTCAGACCGGTGGCGTCACCAAACTCATTGAGCGCACGAATGACAGGAGTAGCGCCTGCATCCACGCCGCATCCATTTGGACCGCAGCACGGCGATTGCGAAACAGAGTTGCTGATGATTGGCTTGATGCTCGACATGCCCCAAAGATACCCGCGAGCGCGTGACGCCCTACTCCCGGCAAATGCACCAAGAAATCCGTAACGGGTCAATACCGTCCATTAAAGCCGGGTGCGAATGGCCCACAGATCGGGGAAGAGTGGATTGAAGAGCGTTGTTCGGAGATAGGCCACGCCGGGGCTACCGCCTGTTCCCTGCTTGAATCCGATAGTGCGCTCCACCATTTTCACGTGGCGGTAACGCCATTCCTGTATGCCCTCGTCAAGATCAACGAGCAACTCGCAAACACTGCGCTCCGTGGGGTGGTTGTGATAGAGATCAAGCAATGTTTCTTGAAACCCTGGCCACTCCTGCGGCGGTTGGGTGACGTCACGCGCAAGAAGCTCTGCCGGAACCGGATAGCCACGCAGCGCGACAAACTTTGCAAACGCATCGAAGAGCGTTGGCTTCATCCAGCGGCGTTCGATCGCCACGCGATCCGGGGTTCCCTCTGGATAGTGAGTCAGGACCCGCGGATTCTTGTTGCCAAGCAGGAATTCAAACTCGCGAAACTGGGCGCTTTGGAATCCACTTGAATTAGCGAGGAAACTTCGGAAGGAAAGAAACGAAACCGGTGTGATGGTTTCGATCACGTCCACCTGTTGCACCATGGTCTTCAGAATGGTGAGCATGCGCTGCAACGTGGCGCATGATTCCGGCACCTGCCCGGCGGTCAAGCATTCGGCAAGGCGATCACCTTCATGAAGTTGCTGTTTGAACCATAGTTCATACACCTGATGGATGATGATGAAGAGCATCTCGTCATGCTCAGGATCCGCACTGTCAGGGCGGTGAGAAAGTGGACGCTGAAGAGACGTGAGTTGTGGAACACACAGGTAATCGCCGTAGGTAAGGTTCATGAGTTGATTCTCGCGGTGCAGGCGATCAGAGAAGCGTGCCGGTGAGTATCACCTTGGCCACTAGGAAGTAGATGACAAGACCGGTGACGTCCACCAGAGTAGACACCGCCGGTGCGGAACTTGTCGCTGGGTCAATTCGTAAGGTTCGCAGCAAGAATGGCAGCATGCTGCCAGCGATGGTGCCTAGGCAAACCACGCAAATCAGGCTGATCCATACCACCGTCGCCACCAAGTAGGGATGACCACCGTAGTCGTACCAGCCGAGATATTGCCAGACGACCACGCGTATGAATCCCAGCGATCCGAGCCAACTTCCAAGCACCGCGCCGGTGCCCAGTTCACGC
>JBIKQN010000362.1:0-2709 GCA_044349615.1 Phycisphaerales bacterium | reverse complement strand
CTTTCCCAAGGTTGATGCGCCAGTCGATTACGGCTTCTACTGCTTTGATCCGCGAAGCGGCAGGCTGGCACAGCGGCTTGATCGCCAAGTGCCAACAGCCAAAGGATTCAGTGTTGCCACGCAGACCACGCTTGAAGCACCGGCGATCGCCCAGATTGTTGACGAGCGAGGCATCCTGATCAAGCGATCGAGTGATGATGGCTCAGTGATCGAAGCCACCACTGGTGAAGCACTCCTTGATTTATGGCAGAAAAAGGGGCTCCCCACCAAATGATGCCCTGCATGGACATTTCCACGCAACATCATTCGCCCGCCGCACAGCCCGTTGCGAAGCAATGCGTGGCGAGGACAGTTGTCACCATCATTGCACTGCTCGCTGCGCCGTTTGCAATCGCCGGCTGCGCTTCGCCCCAAGACACTGTGCGCGGCAACGGCGCCGTGTTTGAAGTTCTTGAAGAACGAACCCTGAAGCCCGACGCAGAAGTGCAGTGCCAAATTCTGGAGCCAACCCGCGCAACCACGGAGCGCTGGGCACCTATTGGAGATGGCGCACCGTTTGAAATTCGCACGTCGGTTTCGGGCAATGCTGGCAGCGAGCGTTGGACGCGCAGTGAGCCAGCAACAACGCGCGTCCTTGCGCGCAACACTGCTGGAGATGTGACACTGAGTGAACAAACCGACGCATCGGATGGCGCCACTACTCGTTTCCAGCCGCCACTTGTGCTTGCTCCGGCACTCCTACGCGCGGGCGAGGAATGCACAAGTACGAGCGTGGTGCAAACGATCCGCGGCAATGCCATAGATAATGAAGGAGGCCGCGCACAGCGCTCCGTAAAGTTAACTTCATATGATCGGATTCGAACACCGCTTGGCGAGTTCAATGCCCTGCGAATCGATGCTGTGTTCACTATGAAAGTGCCATTTGCAAGCATGCGCCGCGAAACATCAACATGGGTGCGCTCTGGCGATGGTCCAGTGGCAATCCGGAGCGTCGAGAAGATTTTGGTGATGGGCGTGGTGCCACGCAACCGTTCAGAAACACGGGTTCGATTGCCCGCCACTGGAGTGATGCAATGACAGGAAGCAACACATGATCGGTATGCCCCGCGTTCTCCTTGCAATTCCCGTCTTCAATGAAGAGAAGTCGATCGACCGGGTACTCACGGCGGTGAAGCCGTACATTCGTGACATCTTGATGGTTGATGATGGCTCCACCGACGAGACGCCTGCTCGACTTGCGGCGCATCCGGTAGAGGTGATCCGCCACTGCAAAAATCGCGGCTACGGACGTTCGATGCAGGACATCTTTCATGCTGCAGAGGCTGATGGTTATGGATGGGTCATCACCATGGACTGTGATGAACAACACTCACCAGCGTCCATTCCTGACTTTCTGCAGGCGATCCGCGCCGACAACACCGATGTGGTCAGCGGCAGTCGATACCTGCGTGCAAGTCCTGAAGATAATGATGCGCCCGGCAGTCGCCGCGAAGTGAACATGACCCTGACGGCAGAGATCAATGCCTGTCTTGGAGCAGTCCCTTCGGCAAGCGGAACACGGGCTGCACTTGGCACCGGCCTGACCGATTCGTTCTGTGGTTTCAAGGCGTATCGCGTGGCCGCGCTTCGAACGTTGAGTTTGGATGTGGATGGCTATGACTTCCCGCTGCAGTTCTGGGTGCAAGCCGTTGCACACGGGTTGCGTGTTGACGAAATTCCGGTTCCGCGAATCTATGTTGACCTG
This sequence comes from Phycisphaerales bacterium, assembly GCA_044349615.1. Lineage (GTDB taxonomy): Bacteria > Planctomycetota > Phycisphaerae > Phycisphaerales > SM1A02 > UBA966. Next base: position 965 of record JBIKQN010000362.1, on the reverse strand, counting down.
AATCGATCCTTCGGAAGTGCGCTTGATGATCCAACGCGTCGACTAGCCCTCTATCGCGCCACCTTTGAACGCGAACTTGCTCGCTGCGCGGGGCGACTTCGATTTGTGAGCGGGAGCATGCCGTGACCATTGCGGAGCGTGAGCTGCACACCACTGTTGAGAGTGCTGGGCCAGTTGGCCCGGCGTGCGGAACAATCTTGGGAACTGAGCTTTCCTATTGGCGCGATGCGATGCGCGACGAACTTCAGATCCCCACTGGAATAGTTGTGGGAACCGGACACCAAGTGGAGTGGTGGCATCCGGGCATTGCAGCAAAGTTCATGTGGGCAAACGCCATTGCAACACGTACAAGCGCTGCAACACTGTGGCTCATTATTGATACCGATGTCCGCGATCCACGTGAACTGCGCGTGCCTGTCAGTGCCAACGGCACCATTGAATCGGTGCTGCACCGTTTCGGTCCACGGGCATTGCCAGGGACTCCGCCGTGCCTTCGAAGCGCCTGCGATCCGGTGTCATGGATAGACACGCGGGGAGTACCCACTCCACCCTGCGCCGAAGCGGGAATGCGAGCGGCATACAACGCATTGCGAGCGCATAGCAATGCCGCCGATTGCACCACGCAAGTGGTTTCCGCCCTGCGCGACTGCACGCCCCAGCTGGGCGCTCCAGGCTGCATGGTGCGTTCCTCACAACTCATGCGCACCGCGTTGGGCATGGCCATTGTGGATCGCGCAGCCCGCGACCCCGAAGCGTGCGCACGAGCGTTCAACGCAGCCGTTGCATTGGTTCCCCGAGTTGCGCGCCCACTTGCCGAGGGTGGACCGCTTGGAGCAGAACTTCCCTTCTGGACCCGCGGTAAGGCTGGAGATCGATGCCGCGTGCACGCTCACGAACTACCCGCGCTCCGCGCCGACAACGCACCGCTATGGCCACGGGCATTCCTGACGAGTGCCATTGCACGG
>JBIKQN010000361.1:0-2717 GCA_044349615.1 Phycisphaerales bacterium | reverse complement strand
ACGACGAACATCTGAAGGAGGCGCATACCGCACACGATAGGCGCACTCTCAACGAAACCGTACCGTGATTCACCGCAATGACTACTGCCAAACATCCTTCACGGGTTTCCCAAGAAACTCGGGAATTTGCTTCGCGTCCATTGGAATGTTCCCCGTCTGCGCCGCAAGGTCTTGCCCGTCTTCCGAGAGGACGAATCGCAGGAACTCCATCGTGGTTACTGGAATGTGTTGTGGATCTGCTGCCACAAAGACGAGCGTAAGTGGTCGGGATAGCGGGTATGTGCCATCACATATCGATGCAACAGAAGGCGCCACAAGCGGCTGTCCACTACCAGATGAAAGTGCGATGCCGCGAGCGCGCGGCTGCCGATTTGCAAATCCAGAAATGCCAATCGCGGCTTTATAGGCACAGCAGGCATTCACAATGGAGGATGGTCCGGGCTCTGTAAAGCGACCAATAGTGGTGATCTGCTCGCCAGGCATGCACCAGTCGATAAAGGTCCGAAGCGTTCCAGATGTCGGTTGTGGAACATAGAGGGGGGGAAACGCGTCCTCAAGCGGAGACGCTGGATCCAATTCGTTCCAGCGCATGATTGGTGCTTCGGTCAGCGAGTGGGTGATTGAGAACAGGCCGTTGCACTGCTCCTTTGTCAGTCCAACAATCGGATTGTCGGCATTGACATAGACACACACGGCACCGCGTGCTATTGGCACAACGAAGACTTGCTTACCGGTGGCCTTGCTGATTTCGCTGATTTCCGCCGCGGTGAGCTCACGCGCGACTGACGCTATGTCACAGAGGCCGTCTCTCAGGGCCGAAATTCCCTTTGATGTTCCGCCCTGATCAATGTTGATGATCGCATCTGGATACACCACCTGATACGAGATCCCAATGTTTGCAAGCAATGGACCCATGGTGTCAGATCCAACAACACGAATCTTGCCTGTCACTGGAACAGCGCGCGGTGCATATGAAGGGAAGGCTTCCACCATCGCGGAAAGCTCCGCTGAGTAGCCTGATTCTGACTTCACCAACTCTTGCATAGTGCGCGTGAGGTCATCACCAACAGGCGCATGAATAGCGGGGTTCGGCGCCGACGCAGGCGGCGCAGGCTGGGCTGGCGCAACTGCCTGAGATGCGACTGGGGTTTGCACCGGCTGGCCAGCGTTCGGGACAACAAGCGCGAGCGACATGAGAATCACCGTGCGAATCATGACTTTGCCTCCTTACGTGACGCGCGCCATTTCATGATGAGGAAGGTTCCACAGAGCGCAACGATCAAGACAACGAGCACTCGATGAAATATGCGATCCACTAAATCGCGTGCGGTGTCTTGTGCATTTGAGACGGTGGCGTTCACCATCTTCATCCGCTCGGGGACAATTGCTATCGCTTGCGACATCGTTTCAACACTCGCCAACATTCGTTGCGTGTCTGGCATGACCAACATGTCGTACCAAAGGGCCTCTACTTGCCAATTTGCAAAGAGTGGCAATCGTTTCGCCCAGAAGAACGAGCGATTCAGCGCCAAATTCGCATTTTCTACCTGCTCTGTGGCGCGGTCAAGTGGTTCAAGTAAACCGCCGCCATCTCGAACTCGTTCAATCAGCGCTTCGCCCTTGACACTGGCCATCTCACTAAATCGGACGTATGCGACAAACTCCGTGCCGCCGCGGCGACTCCACCAAGTAGCGATCGAAAGATCTAGCTCCTCAAGCTGCGAGTCAGTAAACACCCTGCCCGCAATGGTCCAAATGTCTTCGCGTGCACGGCGCAAGTTCTCTACCAAGAATTGAGCGCGTTCTCCCCAAATAGCTTGGGCGCGCCCCGAATCAACCCAGAAGTAGTTCTGCAGTGTTACTACCACTAGTTGATCTACCAACTGAGTCACTGTGTCCGGGCTTGTAGAAATGTCGTACATACTCGACACACCAAGAAGCCTTAGACCATTCATGATGCGGCACTGCTGAATGTCCTTGTTTCCGCGAATGACACGCTCGCTCGCAGAAAGCATCAATGTGAAATATCGATCCGCAAATGCATTTGACGCCTCCTCAAGTTGGGCGCGCGTAATGCGCTGGTCCCGGAGAATGCGCGCCGCCTCGCCCGGCTTGGTCTTGCCGGACCCCGAAGCACACCCTGCTATCAACAGCGCCGAAAGAAGCGCTATTGCGCCAGTCTTGACTCTTGGAACAAGGCGTGACATCATTCCTCAAGAGTACGCCACGCATGCCATTCATGGGATTGTTGCCCATGGTGAAACCAAAAATCGAACAGCGGATGTAGTCTCCCCGCTCATTTGAGAACATCCGGAATCCGAATCATGATGACCTATCTGAAGACTACGCTCATCGTTGCAATCACCCTGGCCCTCTATAACGCGCCCCGCGCGCTCGCCATGCAGGATGCCACCAATCCTGTTCCAGGGCAAACCGTCATTGTCGCTCTTTCGAGCGGTGATGCCATTCGCGCAACTCTGGTTTCTGAGACCAATGACTCAATCGTGTTGCTGCATCCAATCTTGGGAAAGGTAACCCTGCCCCGGGCATCAGTGGCGTCGATCGCCGCCGTGGCAACACCCGCTGCAGCCCCAGCCAACACCCAAGACGACAGTCTGCTGCGCCAAGAGGCACAGCCCGCTGCGAACGCAGCCATGGACGCGCCGCGACCCCAAGACGGCGTCAATCCTGCAGATGACGCGACGGCGAAGGACGCC
>JBIKQN010000032.1:0-9105 GCA_044349615.1 Phycisphaerales bacterium | reverse complement strand
TGCCGGTTCAGCGAGACACACGAATGGTTCCGGCCAGAGACCGACGGAACGGTCACCATGGGCATCACTCAACATGCTGCCGATGCCCTCACTGACATCACCTTTGTGGAAATGAAGACTGATGGCACCGCTATCACCGCCGGCGGCACCGTCGGGGAAGTAGAGAGCGTAAAGACCAGCAGTGAGATTTATGTTCCCTGTGCATGCACCGTTGAGGCAAGCAATGAAGCCGCTCACAAGGATCCTTCCCTCTTGAATAGCGATCCCTACGGAAAGGGATGGTTGGTTCGCCTCTCCGGTTGCGACCTTTCCAAGGCTGAAGGTCTGATGGATGCAAAGACGTACGACGCAAAGAACGGGCACTAATCCGTGATACGGGCCCTGCCCGACACAGCGCCAACCACCCAAAGCCGATGGCGGGCGAGTGATGGCACATGAACAACGGAACACACACCACTTCGATCGGCTCTCAAGGCGTCTCTGATGGCCTCACCGAGGCAGGCTCGGCATTTGTTCGTGCCCGGAATGTTCGTAAGACCTATCGCACTGGTGAGCGCGCTGTGGAAGCGTTGCGTGGCGCTGATCTTGAGATCCGCGAGCCGGGTTTCTATGGAATCATGGGGTCGTCTGGAAGCGGCAAGAGCACACTTCTCTACCTGCTAGCAGGCCTTGATCGCCCCGATTCTGGCGAGATTGAAGTCGCTGGCGCACGCATCGATCAGATGAGTGAGCGGGAACTGACCCTGCACCGCCGCAAGCGGATCGGCGTGGTCTTTCAACAATACAACCTGCTACCCACACTCAACGCCGTTGACAATGTCATGCTTCCGGGCATTCTGGATGGAGCTGCACGCGGCCCGCTTGAGAAGCGCGCTCGCGAATTGCTAGACATGCTTGGTCTTGCTGAGCGAGCCACGCATCGGCCCGAAGCGCTCTCTGGTGGTGAACAACAACGCGTAGCGATTGCACGAGCCCTGCTCTTTGAGCCGTCAGTCCTGTTTGCTGATGAACCAACCGGCGCACTCGATAGCGCCAACAGCGAGCGCATGTGGAACATGCTCAACGCGCTCGCCCACGAGCGTCAAATGGTGGTCCTGATGGTCACGCACGAACCTGCCGCAGCTGCGCACTGCAAACATGTCTTTGTGATTCGCGATGGCATCGTCGCTGGCGGCTTCGATACGAAAGGCATGCATGCGAGCGACCTGGTGGTTCGCGCGTCAGGGCTTGGCAGCGAGACGCGGTAGAACCGCGCTCCTAGCCATTGCCGTTCTGCTTGCGAGTGCGCTCGTGGCAGCGGTTGCCTGTGGGCTTGAATCCGCACGCGGCAATGCCGAAGCAAGTCTCAGGCGCTCCATTGGAGCAACGGATGCACGGTTGGTGAATCGTTTCGGTGCAGCATTCGATGCCGCAGAAGCGGACCGTGTGCGCGCCCTCCCCGATATCGATGCAGTGGCAACTAGCCTCGGTGGCTCGCTCTCACTCATACGCAGTGACGGTGGGCGCGATGAAGATGGGAAACCGCGGCGAGTGGTGGCACAGACGCGCGGCCTTGAAGCCGGGGTCGACCCACGCTTTCGCATGCAGGAGATGCGTGCCGGGCGTCTGCCGACTCAAGCAGGCGAGATTGCTATTGATCCCCTCACGGCCAAAGCACTGGCTTGCGCCGTGGGAGAACAATTACAAGTCCAGCGTTTCGGTGATCCGATTGCACTCACCGTCACCGGAATCATTGACCGTGCCGCCCTCGGCGCTTTGCAGAGACCATATGTCGTGGTCGATCGTGCCACGCTGGTGGAGGCTAATGGCAGCGATCAAGTCACCACCGTGATGGTTGCTCTGAAGCCTGGCACCGATGTCACTGCGTGGGTAACGCTCCATGCGCCTGAATTCAAGGAACCGTTGTCGCTGGAGCCAAGTGAGCTCTACACCACTGGCTTCGACAAGCAAATGCTTGCACTGCGATTGGGATTCGTACTCATTAGTTCGATCGCGTTCATGAGTTGCGCGTTCATTGTGGGAACAGGAATGACCACCGCCGTTGCCGAACAGCAGAAGGAACTGGCGATAGCCCGCTGCGTTGGCGCAAGCCGCGGACAGGTCTTCATGAGCCAAGTCTGGGCAGGCGCAGCACTGTGCGGCGCGGCAGGAATCGCTGGTGTGCCACTTGGCGTGGCTCTTGCCGCCCTGCTTCGCTGGTGGTTCCGCGAGTGGCTCTCTGATGGCTTCTTCATGAGCTGGGCAGGGGTGGGACTTGCCATTGGTGGCAGCCTGCTTGCTGGTATCGGCGGCTCACTCTGGCCTGCATGGCAGGCATCAAGTACTAGCCCACTGGCAGCACTTGCCCCACGCGTGCGCGCACCGCGGCGTATCGGCATTCTGTGGCTTGGAGTAGTTGGCTTGACATGCCTTGCGGTGCAGGTGGCTCTCTTGATGGTGCCGGATTCACACGCGCGGTTCTGGACCTATGCGTTGATTGGCATTCCCTTGTTGCACGCCGGTTGGTTCATGCTTTCGGTGCCAGTCCTGTGGCTGGTCGCGGCTGCACTCAGCGGCGGAATCGAACGCGCGCTTCGCATTCCGCGCGGCTTGCTTGCTGGCGCAGTCCGGCAAGCCCCGTATCGACTCGGCTTCACAGCCGGAGCGCTCATGGTGGGCGTCTCCATCCTGACAAGCACCTGGACAAACGGTACTGCTGTGGTGCGCGACATCAGTGAACGCGTACGGATCTCAGATGGATTCGTGTTCAAAGCCAACGGCATGACTGTGGCGGAACAAGATCGCATCAAGGCGATACCGGGCGTGCAAGGGACCGTGCCGATCGGCTATCTACCACTCAAGGTGATCGGTGAAACGGTCTTTGGAGTTGAAGGGATTGGAACTCCCAATGTGGTGTGCATCGGATTTCCACCCGATGAGTTCCTGGCGCTGAACCGACTTGAATGGATCCAAGGTTCCCCAGAGAGCGCACTGCCGAAACTCAAGAGCGGAGCGGGGATTCTGGTTGCCAAGGAATTCCTAGTGGCCCGCGGCAAGAAGCCCGGAGATCACATTCGGCTTGGCGGTGGAAAGACCGAGAAAGACTACGAAATCGTTGGCGTAGTTGGTGCCGCCGGTCTTGATGTCGCGGTGCAATTCTTTGGCATTCGCAGCGTCTATACAGAGAACGCCGTCAGTTGTGTATTCATGGATTTCGATGAAGTAGCCCGCAGTTTCGGCAGTCGCGAAGCATTCATCTTGCAGGTGGATATCGACGATGCAAGCCCCCCGGAATTGGACGCGCAACTGGGTGACGCCGTCACAGATCGGGTTCCGGGTGCAGTGTTTGCAAGCGGCCGCGCCATCCGCAAGACGATCCTTGAAGTTGGCGACCGAATCCTCATGATCACAAGCACCATTGCCTTTGCTGCACTGGCGCTTGCATGCTTCGGTGTTGGCAATGTGGTTGCCGCAAACATCGGCGCACGCACATTCGAGTACGGCGTCCTGCGTGCAACGGGCGCAACACCCGCACTGCTTGCCCGCCTTGTTCTTGGCGAAGTTCTTCTCCTCACGATTGCTGGCGCCGGAGTCGGCACTGCACTTGGTCTCCATCTCGCACGCATGGGCGTCCTGTGGCACAAGGAACTAGGCGGTCAGGAAATCAGTTTCGAACCTCCGCTGACTCCGCTTGCTATCGGGTGGGTGGTTCTGACGGTCATGACCATTGCGAGCGCCATGCCAGCCGTTCGGGCCCTGATGAAGCGCTCCGTGCGGGAACTTGTGAGTTAGCTATAGCGCGCCGCAATTGGTTCAACTGAATAAGTGCTACATGGCGGTGATGAATTGAGTTCATCACCGCCATGTAGCGGATTGCAGTTCAAATTGACGCAGAAATTCTTGCGTGGATTACTTAGCAGCTGGCGCGGCAGCAGCGGCTGGCGGCGTTGGCAACGTGGTTGCAGAACTAGCAATCACTTCTTCCAGCAATCGTGTTGCTGCAGTCGCTTTCGTTTGCAGTGTGTCCGCGTCCTTCTTGGCCTTCACGAGCAACGGCTTCACCGACTTGATGCCATCGACAGTCAAGTCGTTCGCAAGTAGAACGCGAATGTCTGACATGTCCGCAACAAATCCATCGTATGAAGTTTTGACTTCACCCATTGACGAACGGATGGCAGACATACGATTAGTGAATTCCTCACGCCGAGATGCGGCGGCCGTGCGGGCAGTTTCACTCGTCAGTTGTTCCGCTTCCTTCTGCCAACTATCGGTGTAACTCTGCGCCTTGGTGGTCAGTGACTCCCAGCGATCGCGAACTTGGTCGGCAGTCTTCTGCAGCGTTTCGAGCGACTTCGTGAACGAGGCATAACTGGCTTTCAAGTCCGGCGAAAGGCCAACGGCCTCGGCGGCGGTCAACGCTGCGGTCACTTCGGCACCGCCGCGAGCGAGCATGCTCTTGGTGTCCGACATGCTGGCGGCAGCGGTGTCGATGCGCTTTGGACCCGCGGCGTCACAGGCCATAAAGGCGACGGACATGGTGGCTACGAGTATTGAATTGATCATCAATCGGTTCATAGAGATGGGCTTTCTGAAAGACAAGGTCCGAGCGCCGAACAATCGACACTCGGACCTTGGTTTGCACAGCGTAGCCCATTTCTAGTCAGCGGGCGTAAAGAGCGATCACTCGTGAAGTCAATCTGCCGAAATGCTCGCCTCGCGCTCCACACCAGCACTGGTAATGAACTCTACCTTCCATTCTGGAGCGCCCTCCTCTTCATCAAGTTCAACCGAATGCACGGTAGCGCCTGGGTATCCCACAAGCGCCTGTGTCACGGCATCGGTTGCGCTCAGCACCACAGCGCCGAGCACATCAATTTCGTCTTGGTACTTGCGAAGTTGGTCGGCGGTTGGAGTCCAAGGGCTTGTACTGAGGATCGCACCAGAGCTTGAATTGGCGACGACGAGTACCAGCTTCCCGTCAATGGCATTCCACTGGAGTGCCTTCACAACTGCCACTCCGGCTTCGAAGTCGGTTTCAGCCTCAAGGTATGGGAGATCGCTTGCGGCAGTGATTGCATCCAAAGCAGCATTGAAACTCGCAGCGTCGGTAGAGTCGTCGCCATCACTGTCGCCATCCTCGTCGGCGTCGTCATCTCCGTCATCGTCGTCGAAGCCATCATCATCGTCATCGTCGTGATCATCTCCAGAGAAGGAAACATCATCAAAGCTGGCTTCGAACTTGAAGTTTCCGGTTGAGGTTCCAAAGAGTGAAACGCCCATGCCTTCTGCCTCGCGTCCGGCGAAGCGTGTTTCAAGACCACTCACGGTCAAGAGAGGCGTGGGTAATCCATCAAGTTGCACAGCGAGCGATACCGCACCGCCGAAACTGGTCCAGACGAGCTTGAAGTCATGCGCGCCAGGCGGCGTCAGGTTGGCAGATTTGGATTCCACTTCAAGACCACCAACTCGAACCGAGGCCACTAGCGTTCGCGCAGTCTTGGTGCGCGTCACCGTCAGATTCACGCCATCAGTCCAACCAGAAGCAGCACTGAACGTTCCAAATCCGAGGGCTAAGCCACTGATGGCGCTTTGCGTGGTCTTGCTTGGACGACCGCTCTTGAGTTCATGCTCAAACTCAAAGACGAAACTGTCAGTCCAATCCACTTCCCAGACTGACGTGTATGCAGCTGCGCCGCCCTTGCCTTTTTTGCTGTCAATGCGAATCTTCCCAGCACTCTCAGAGATGCCACACTTGGACTTTCCCGAGCGTGAACTGTCACGGGACTCCGTCTCAGACCACAGCGAGGCATCACGGACGCCATCATCGCCATCATCATGCCGACGCTCTGCGAAACTTGAAGTTGATGTAGCGACGGCACAGACAACACACAGGAGGCTTCGATTGAAACGCATACGATTTCCTTGGAGGATGGCGTGACCGACTGAGTAATAAACACTTCCAACGGACATTGTTATAACAATAACTACGCCCGACTCGACCGAACCTTTGTCAAAGTTGGTTACAAACACCGGATTCTGAAGGCGAAATCAAATACTTGACGTCCGGAATATGGTGCCTACGGTGCCAAGCGCACTGACTTGATGAATCTGAAGGGGTTAGCAGTGACGTCCGCTTACTGCTCAATATCAAGACCGATATCAAGGCACGGAGCGGAATGCGTCAGCGCCCCAATGGAGATGCGGTCAACACCAGTTGCCGCAATGGCGGCCACGCTGTCCAGGTTGACCCCACCTGAAGCTTCAAGCAACAAGCCACAAGCGGCAGCGTCCCGCATTCGAACCGCTTCCGTGAGTTGCCCCGCTGACATGTTGTCAAGCAGCACCATGTCCACGGTTCCACGCGAAAGATCAAGTATCGCCTGAAGTTGTTCAAGATGATCGCACTCAACTTCAACAAATCGCAGCGGCGTACGAGCGCGTGCCTCGGCGACGGCGCTCGCCACGCGAGCGGCCATGTTTGCTGGAGTCAAGCCCGCCACATGATTGTCCTTCACGAGCATGGCATCAAAGAGCCCGATCCGATGATTCGTACCACCGCCGCATCGCACAGCCCACTTCTCCAGCATGCGCATGCCGGGCAAAGTCTTGCGTGTGTCGCAGATGGATGCTCGAGTGCCCTGCGTGCGTTCCACAAAGGTGGCGGTGAGCGTTGCTATTCCAGAAAGATGGCCGACATAATTGAGAAGCGTGCGTTCCGCTGCCAAGATGCCGCGCAGTGGTCCTTCGAGCGAGATGAAGGCCGCGCCCTCGACAAGACGCTCGCCATCATCGGCATGGCGCGACACCCGTGTACCAGGCGCTGCTTGGCGAATGACTTCCTCAACAAGTACCGCACCGCAGGCGATGCCCGCCGAGCGGAATCTCACCACGGCCGACGCGCGAGCATCCGCAGCAATCATGGCTTGACTCGTGACATCTCCAACGGCACCAAGGTCTTCGGCGAGCGCGCGAGCCACATGGGCTGCAAGATCATCCGCCGTGACAAGCACCGAGAGCAAATCCGCAGTCGAAAGAGCCGAAAGTTCAGGCAGCGCAGGATGTATTGATGCAGGCGAACCCATGCCTTGACATGGTAACGCCACCTACCTAGTCCCCGAGCATGCTGATCGGTCATCATCGCGCAACCTGACAACATGGAAAGAGCCCGCGGATTGCTCCGCGGGCCCGTGTTCATAGAGAAGTGCGGGGATGCCCCGACATCTACTCAATAGCGATAGTGATCCGGCTTGTACGGACCATCGGCAGGAATGCCCAAGTACTCAGCCTGATCCTTGCGTAGTTCGGTGAGCTTGGCACCCAGTTGCTTGAGGTGCAGGCGGGCAACCTTCTCGTCAAGCTTCTTGGGGAGTGTGTAGACCTTCTTCTCGTACTTCTTGTGATTGATGAACAGCTCAAGCTGCGCAATCACTTGATTTGAGAAGCTCGAACTCATCACGAAGCTCGGGTGACCAGTAGCACAGCCAAGGTTCAGCAAGCGACCTTCCGCAAGCATGATGATGCTCTTGCCGTTTGGAAGCTTCCACTCGTCAACCTGTGGCTTGATGTTGACGCACTTGGTTCCCGGGGTCTTCTTGAGACCGGCCATGTCGATCTCATTGTCGAAGTGACCGATGTTGCCAACGATCGCCTTGTCCTTCATCTTCATGATGTCCTCGGCGCGGATGATGTCCTTGTTGCCGGTGGCGGTGATGAAGATGTCCGCAGTGGCAACGGCATCATCAAGAGTCACAACTTCGTAACCCTCCATGCATGCCTGAAGCGCGCAGATCGGATCAACCTCGGTCACCTTCACGCGGCAGCCTTGGCCACGAAGGCTCTGGCAACTGCCCTTGCCGACGTCGCCGTAGCCAAAGACCACAGCAACCTTACCCGCGAGCATGACATCGGTAGCGCGCATGATTCCGTCCACGAGCGAGTGACGGCAACCATAGAGGTTGTCGAACTTGCTCTTGGTGACTGCGTCGTTGACGTTGATCGCCGGGAAGAGGAGTTGACCGAGTTCTTGCATCTGATACAGACGATGCACGCCAGTGGTGGTCTCCTCGGTCACGCCGATGACGTTTGGCGCGGTCTTGGTCCAGTAGCCAGCGTGCTTCTCCTGCAGCGCAGTGAGAAGCTGCAAGATGACGGTGTATTCCTCGCTGTCCTCTGAGGTAGCGGTTGGCACTGAGCCGTGCTTCTCAAACGCGAGACCCTTGTGGATGAGGAGAGTGGCGTCGCCACCGTCATCAAGGATCATGTTCGGGCCCTTGCCATCTGCAAAGTGCAGGGCCTGCCAAGTGCACCACCAGTATTCATCCAGTGACTCGCCCTTCCAAGCAAAGACCGGAATGCCCGATGGCTTCTCCGGCGTTCCATTTGGACCAACAGCAACGGCTGCAGCAGCGTGGTCTTGGGTGCTGAAGATGTTGCAACTGCACCAACGCACTTCGGCGCCGAGTTCAACAAGCGTCTCAATGAGAACCGCTGTCTGGATGGTCATGTGTAGGCTGCCGATGATGCGGGCGCCCTTGAGTGGGTTCTTGCCCTTGTACTCAGCGCGCAGGGCCATGAGGCCGGGCATCTCGATCTCAGCGAGTTCAATCTCCTTGCGACCGAAGCGCACGGTGTCGGCAGACATGTCCTTGACCTTAAATGGCAAGAACTCCGTCAGGGAGAGGCGCGAATTGGTGAGGAACGGGTTCGATATGGCGGTGGCAGTAGCAGGCATGGGGGCTCCGTTAAGAGTGAAGTCGGCAGTCCGGAGGACTATTCATCCGTTCATCCGGATGAAAGGATGATTGTAGCAGGCATCTTGTGCTTGGGCAAAATAATGGTGGTCTGAACCAATAAATAGTGGGCTCCCCTACCCTTTCTGCTCAAAAACGGCGATCCTGCGCGCATGAAGACCACCTCCATGCTCGCTGGGTCCCTTGTGTCCATGATCTTGGTGGCCTGCGGTTCGAATACCGCCGACCTGTACCAAGCCCCGCCGAGCGACGGCAGCGTTGCGGCAAACAGCGCTGATGTGGTGGACAACCCACCGATCACCCCCAATTCACCGAATCTGAGTGCTCCGCCGGCGGATACATACACCACTCCCCCGAACGATGGCAGCGTTGCAGC
>JBIKQN010000031.1:0-9140 GCA_044349615.1 Phycisphaerales bacterium | reverse complement strand
CTCCATGAGGCTGGCAAGCAGGTAGAGGGTGTCCCCGGGGACCACTTGTCCACGAAAGCTGACCTCGTCGCAGCGGGTGAATCCAAGGAATCCCTTCACTCGACCGCTCTTGGTGTTCAGAAAACTGGCCATCTGCGCGGCAGCCTCAATCATGAGCACCCCAGGAAGCAGCGGGCGACCTGGAATATGCCCCTCAACCCAGAATTCGTCTGGTCGGACAATCTTGTGGCCAACACCCAGAGTGAAGTCTGGGTTGTGCCACAGCACGCCATCACATTGGCGCATGTGTCCCATCTGCGGCAGGCAGTCGTTGAGCGACTCGCCACCAAAGAGGACTTTTGTTGTGTCTACGGCGTCGAGATCAACTACGAATTCGGTGGCCACAGGTGTCTCCGGAGGGTCAAACGAGAGGGTATCCGGTCAATGATAATGTGCGCATTCAGAACCTGCAGGCAGGGGCAGCGGCGTTTTTAGCGTCCTGTACCCGGTATTTTTGGCAGATATTCCCGCGATCTGCGTCCGCTCCGGGTACTCTTCGGTCTGGCAAGGGGTCCTTGGGGGGCCCTATTCACGAATTGCGCGCCGCGAATCCGTGGCGCATGTACGAAGAAACCCGATTCCAGAGGAGATCAGACCATGGATGCATATGAACGAATGAAGAAGCTCATCGTGGAATGTGATGACGACATCAAGAAGGCCATTGGTGGCAACAAGGCTGCGGGCACTCGCGTCCGTAAGACCATGCAGGAAGTCAAGGAGTGCGCCCAGTCAGTTCGGCAGGGTGTCCTGAACCTTCGTGATGCTGCTGAAGGCGATCCTGCTCAATAAGCAGGGCTCCATCGATAGTTCATGCCAACGTTTTTGATAACGTTCGAGGCAACCGAACCGCAATCCTGACGCGCCCCTGACGCATCCCGTCATGGGCGCGTCATGCGTTCTTGGGCACAAGTTTGGCGAGCGCCAAGATGTCCCGGAACGACGGGTGGGCCGCATCGCCGAGTAGTTCATACATAGCACTGAGCGTCCCGGTGGGCAGTGCGCCAGCTCGTTCCATACGTCGGAACGCGGGATCCACTTGGTCCACTTGACCGGCAGAAATGGCATCGGTGGCATAGAAGACCGTCCAGCCCGCAGCAACGAGGTCAAGCGCCGTATTCAGAACGCACACATGCGCCTCCACGCCGCACACCAAGATGGTGGGGCGTCGTTGTGTTCGAAGTATGGCGCGCACGCCGCCGACAAGCGCACTGAATTGTGTCTTTTCTATGACCTCTGCTGTTGCCGGGAGTGCTTCGCGAACCGCTGCGACGGTTCCCCCCAAGCCACGCACATACTGCTCTGTGCATACAACAGGCATTCCGAGCACCCCGGCTGCGCGCGCAAGCAGTGCGCAGTTGGTTTCAACGCGATCCCGAGCCTCAATGGTTGGCATCAGGCGCTCTTGAACATCAATCACAAGGAGCGCGGTAGATTCGGGGCGTAGTCGAGGAAGTGCCATAGAAATAGACCTTTGTTGTGACCCGCTGCTCGACGGCAAACACTCACACCCGAACGCGAGGTTCGTCTGCAAGCGTTGCGCGGTAGTGGGTTCGAATGGGTTCAACGACACTGTCAATAAATGCATCCACTTGTTCAGGCGCACGGCCGATGTACGCAGCGCCATCAATCAGCAACTCAAGATCAAGACCAGCAAAGAGTGGGTCACTGCGCAAGCGTGCCAGTAGGTCATTTGGCTTACCTTCACTCTTCACTGCATGACCTGCCCGTTGACTGTGCACGCGAATCGCCTCATGCGCATGCTGGCGATCGGCTCCGCGCGCTGTGGCCGCGAGCAATATGTCTTCGCTTGCCATGAAAGGGAGTTCCGCCTCCAAGCGCGCACGGATCGAAGCATGATGCACCACGAGGCCTCCTAGCACATTGGCAAGAATGTCCAACGCGCCATCGAGTGCGAGGAATGCTTCGGGGAGAGACAAACGGCGATTGGCGCTGTCATCAAGCGTGCGCTCAAACCACTGGGTTGCTGCAGTATCAAGGCCATTGCCAGAGAGATTCATGACGAAGCGTGCGAGCCCAGTGGCGCGTTCGCAGCGCATCGGATTGCGTTTGTAGGCCATGGCGCTTGAGCCGATTTGCTCGGCTTCGAATGGCTCTTCAATCTCTTTGAGATTTGCGAGCAGCCGAAGATCATTGCAGCACTTGTGTATGGCTGCCGCAGTGATTGCGAGGCTTGAAAGGATCTGCGCATCCACTAGACGCGGATAGGTCTGTCCGCACACGGACCAGCGACGATCTGCAGCCCAACCAAGCTTTGTTGCAAAGCGTTGTTCGAGTGCTTCAACCTTGGCAGCATCGCCACCAAAGAGCCCTAGGTACGAAGCCTGCGTTCCGGTGGCCCCGCGCAGTCCACGCAAGCGCATGCCCGCCATTCGACCTTCGATCTCTGAGAGAGCGATCGCCAAATCCTGCGCCCAGAGTGTGGCGCGTTTACCAACCGTGGTCGGTTGCGCCGGTTGGAAATGTGTCCAACCGAGGGTGGGGAGCGCGCGGTGCGTGGCAGCGAAAGTGCTCGCGCGGTCGATGGCGCGCGCGATTTTTTCTGCAATCACCTTGAGCGCGTCATGCAATATCAGGGTGTCGGCATTGCAGACCACATCTTGACTGGTGGCGCCAAGATGGATGATCCCGCGTGCTTGCGGGGCAACATCGCCGTAGGTGTGGACATGTGCCATCACATCATGCCGGAGCCGTGCTTCGTGCGCATCGGCGTTCTTAAAGTCAATATCGTCAAGGTGCGCACGCAACTCGGTGACCTGCGCATCGGTCACTGCAAGTCCAAGCTCATGCTGCGACTCTGCGAGTGCTAGCCAAATTCTGCGCCAAGTGCCAAACTTTCGCCGCGCACTCCAGATGCGGCGCATTCGTTCACTGGCATTGCGGGTTTCAAGCGGCGAGCGATATCCCGAATGCTCATCGACGGCGTGTGGTGCGTCTTTCGTCACGATGCGGATCGTAGTGCCCGCGGCATGGCATGGGCGGGCGGTGAGTTAACTCTTGCTTCCTAAGCGCGGTTCCGTGCCCTTTAGGATCCGCTCGAGATTGCTGCGGTGTTTCCACACCACAAGCACTGCAACGCCAGCGGTCACGATGATGGCAGGCAGGGCATGGGCAACGGGCAGTTCGCCATCATGGGTGCCACCACCGGTATTGATGATGGCCATGGCGGCAACAGTCAGGGGGATAGAGACGGCTGCCAGCATGCTGGCGATACTCATGATGCGCGTCAGGGCAATCATGATGGCCCAGAGACCGATTGCAACCAAGAGTGGTCCAGTGAGCACTGGCCAGATGGCCAACATAGCGCCGCTTCCGGTGGCTACGCCTTTGCCGCCTTTAAATCCAACCCATGGACTGAACATGTGTCCAAGGACTGCGGCGATCGGCATCATGAGCCACCACCACATGTCTGAGCGCGCAATCTCATCAGCAGGGTGCCCAAGAATTCCCGCCATCGCGCCAGCTGCCAAGACCGGAGCGGCACCCTTGATGGCGTCGAGCAGATAGACCAAGACGCCCCATTTCCATCCGAGCGCACGCGAAACGTTGGTAGCACCGATGTTTCCACTACCAACGGCACGCAGGTTGACGCCATTCAGGCGTGCCACGATGGGACCAAACGGAATGCTGCCACAGCCGAAGGCCACAAGCGCGGCAAACGACCAGTGCGCGGTGGTAAACCCATCGATGGACGCGGGGGCATCAATGAACATAAGTGCGATATTAGACAACGACTGAGTGGTTGTCTTCACTGGTCACTGGTGCTGGCTCCGGAGTTCGGCCATCGCCAAACCCGGTGCCGATGGCACGCGCGGCCTCAATGAGTGGGTTGTTCAGTGGCACCAAGCGCTGCTTGCCGACAGCGTGCATGATGTCAACATCACCAAACACATTTCCTTGACGCATCACCATACGACTGCGCTTGCCTTCAAGCAACGTCTTGATGGCGTGGTAGCCAAAGTGTGTTGCAAGGATGCGGTCTGCGGGAATCGGACCACCGCCACGCTGAATGTGTCCAAGTGCGCTTGAGCGCGTTTCCACGCCGGTTCGCTTGGCGATTTCATCGGCCACCCAGCGTCCAATGCCTCCAAGTCGAATGGGATCCGGCGAAGTTGGATCAAGGCGATCCACCATCTGCTTGCCCTCGCGCGGACGCGCGCCTTCGGCTGCAACGATGATTGCAAAGCCAGGACCCTTGTTCATGCGGAAATCGATGTTTTCACAGACGTGGTCAAGATCGAATGGGATTTCCGGAAGCAGAATGATGTCACTGCCGCTTGCAACTCCAGAAGTCAGAGCAATCCAGCCTGCATTGCGCCCCATGACTTCGCACACCATCACTCGATGATGGCTATCAGCAGTGGAGTGCAGTTTGTCCAACGCCTCAGTGGCGGTATTGACTGCGGTCAGGAATCCGAAGGTGATCTCAGTGCCAACAATGTCATTGTCGATGGTCTTGGGAACGCCAATGATGTTGACACCACTTTCGACAAGTGGGGCCGCACTTGCCATGGTGCCATCGCCACCGATGACAATGATGGCATCAAGTTTGTGACGATGGGCCGTCTCCACGCATCGATCCGTGACGTTCTCCCACACCGGACCGGTCGTCGGGTCAACACGGACGCAGTAGCGCCGCGGATTGGCACGATTATTTGATCCAAGCACTGTGCCGCCGCGGGTCAGAATCCCGCTGACATCACGCGCAGTGAGCGGGCGGACGCGATCTTCAATCAGTCCTTGAAACCCGTCTTCAATGCCGAAGACTTCAATGCCGTGCTTCCAGATGGCGGTCTTGGTTACAGCTCGAATGACTGCGTTGAGGCCGGGGCAGTCGCCGCCGCCAGTTAGTACGCCGATGCGCTTGATGGAGTGTGGCATGGTGGTTGGGGGGTCAAGGATAGCGATTCCTGCCACAAACGTTCATACACCGCTCGAATGGCGGCAGCTTCCCGTTCGATGGAAAATTCCGCCAACACGTGCTGGTGTGCAGCAATGCCCATCGCAATCGTTGCTTGCGGGGACGCCATGAGTTGTTCGAGGCGCGCTTCGAGCAGTTTCATGTCGTCATTGTCAACGAGATAGCCAGTTTCTCCGTCTTTAATGAGTCGCGGGGCGGCCCCAACGCGTGTTGCCACGCTGGTGGTGGCGCTGGCGCCGGCCTCAAGCGGCAGCAGGCCGAAACCCTCCCAGCGTTGCGGCGAGACATTGACGATCACTCGTCGAAGCCATGCGCGCACTTCTTCCATGGGTAATTCCCCCAAGAAGATGATGCGTGATGCAACTCCGGCAGCTGCCGCGCGCGATTTCAAATCAGCAACAAATCCGATCTCTTCAGGTTTGATGGAGCCGACAATAACCGCCGTAAAGTCGGGATACCGCGGCAGCAGGGCGCACATGGCGTCCACGAAGCGGTCGGTTCCCTTCTGGGCACGCACTCGTCCAAAGATCCCGATTCCGTAGCGACCCGGCATCCCCCCGTCTTTCCACTCCCGTGCCCGATCCGGGGAAGGATGGAATCGAGTGGTGTCCACGCCGTGTGAGATGACCGTGCAGGGAACCTTGAGATAAGAGGCCGATTCTGGTGAGACTGCAATCACTGCATCCATGCGGCGAATGAGAAACTGCGTCCAACGGGTGTGCTGTCGTTGCGCCGCGGAAGTGAAGACCAGTTTCAGTTGTTTGCCGCACCACCACTTGAGGAGGACTCCGGCCAACATCTCGCCGTTTCTTCGGGCATGCCAGATTCGGAAGGGACGTCCGGCGATGGGGCTTCGTGCATGGCGGAGCAAATCGATGGCGCCGATCTGTGGCCATTCCAGTGGCAACCGTGGTCCGATGGTTGCAATTCGTGTGTCTTTCTCTTGAATGGGCAGCAGGGCCGCCACAGTGGAAGTCACGCCTGAGTACTTCCGCTTGAGATTCGGAGCGATGACCTCAATTTCAACCACACTTCGTCGATTGCGCTGCATCAATTGCAGTCTAACGGGCACGGGTTGCTTGCTGAATCCAAAGACACCACTCCCAAGGGTGACCACTGCGACTGCTAGGATTCAGCGTCCGTGACTACCAACACGCCTAGCGCAATGCAGCCAAACCCCGACGCACATCAGCCCACCACTCCAGAGGATGAAGGCGCTCTCGTTGCAGCGCGCCGCGCCAAATTGGAGCAGTTGCGCGCCTCAGGTATTGAGCCATACGGTCAACGAGTGGACGAGTTAGAGCCTGCGAGCGCAGCACGAGCGCGCTTCGATGAGGCAGCGCATGTTGCGTTTGAAGCATCGCAACAGGCCCGCAAGGTTGACCCCGCCGCACCAACAGTGGACAACCGGGCCCGCGTTCGGATTGCTGGTCGCGTGATGCAGCACCGCGACTTGGGCAAGTTGGTCTTCTTCTGGCTCCGTGATTCTTCCGGCGACCTGCAAGTCACTGTCAGCAAGGCAAATGTTCCCGAAGCCGAGTTCGCGCTTGCCAAGATGCTGGACTACGGTGACCTTGTGGTTGCCGAAGGTCCGATTGGTCGAACCAATAAAGGCGAAACTTGTATCTGGGCCTCCAAGGTTGAGATTGCCACCAAGAGCATGGCTCCACCGCCAGGCAAGTGGCACGGGCTTGAAGATGCGGAGATTCGCTACCGCAAGCGGTATGTGGACATGTTCGCCAATCCCGACACGGTGCGAACCTTTGAAAGGCGTTCCCAGATCGTGAGTCTGGTGCGACGCTTCATGGAAGCGCGCGGGTATCTGGAAGTCGAGACTCCCATGATGCAACCAATCGCTGGCGGCGCTGCAGCACGTCCGTTTGTGACAACGCACAATGCCCTTGATATGCAGCTCTATTTGCGCATTGCGCCGGAGCTTTATCTGAAGCGACTCATGGTGGGCGGCATGCGCCAAGTCTTTGAGATCAATCGCAATTTCCGCAACGAAGGCGTGGATCGCAGTCATAATCCAGAGTTCACCGCCATGGAGGCGTATCAGGCGTTTGGCGATTACATGACCATGCTTGAGATGGTGGAAAGTCTTGTCCATCATGTGGCGTGTGCCATGGCGCAATGCCCTGAGCGTGGCGAAGGTCCGGTGCTTCCGTTCGGAACACTGCAGATTGACTATCGCGCGCCGTTTGATCGCGTCCGCTATGAAGAACTCTTCATGCGCGCGTTTGGATTTGATATGCGTGATGAGGCAAAGGTGCGAGCTGCCGGGTTGGCTCATCACATCGACAAGGCCGCCACGCTTGATCACTGGCTCTTGGTGAACCATCTCTTTGAGGAGAAGGCAGAGGCGCTCATCAATCCTGCGCGCCCCACATTCGTGCTTGACTATCCGAGTGCCATCAGTCCGCTGACACGCCCAAATCGCCAGCATCCGGAGATTGCCGAGCGTTGGGATCTCTTCATTGGTGGCATGGAAGTCGGCCCTGCGTACACGGAACTGAACGACCCAGACATTCAACTTTCCAAGTTCAGTGAGCAACTTTCAGGTGCCGATGACGAAGAGAGCACATTCCGCACGCTTGACCACGATTTCGTTGAGAGCCTGCGCGTGGGCATGCCGCCCGCGGGTGGAATGGGAATGGGTATTGATCGTCTGGTGATGCTCATGACCAATTCGGAGTCGATCCGCGATGTCATTCTCTTCCCGCTCATGCGCCATCAATAAGTGCATGCTGCTTGCGTGCGTGTTGCTCGCGCTGGCATTGCCAGCCCGCGGGGATTCGCTCGCTTTGGTTGCGCCACCAGTGGACGCAGCGGCGACTGTGCAATCGCTTGAGGACCGCTGGTACCAACTCTCACTCGGCGGCAAGCCATGCGGATGGTTTCACGAATGGGTCGAGCGCCAAGGCGACACTATTCGCAGCATGTCTGAGACGGAAATGACCGTTGGTCGAATGGGGCAGGGCGTGACCCTGCGCACTCGAACGCTGTTTGAGGAAACCGCGCGCGGCGTTCCGATGCGCGCAGAGATCGTCAAGACTTCTGGTGCAGCACCGGTGCGATGCACATGGACATTCGCTCCTACGGATATTGAAATTGCCGACGAACAAGCCGGCCGTCGCACGGTTCAGCGCCATCCGCTTCCCGCTCCAGGATGGTTGCCGCCGTATGCCGCTGATGAATTTGTGCGCCGAAGGCTTGCTTCAGGCGCAAAGGAACTTCGCTACGTCACGCTTGATCCAGAAAGCGGCCCAGAAGCGGTGCAGGTGGAAAGCACCTTGAAGGGTTCTGCGAATGTAGAGATCGACGGTCGCACGATCAGGGTGACCGAGTGGACCACCAAGACATCTCTGATTGAGCGTCCCTCGACGGAACTCATCTCCTCCGATGGAGTGCTGATTCAAAGCACCACGGACCTTGGTGTTGGAGTCTTGCAGTCCAAGCTATCAACGCGCGAGGTGGCCACGGCAGCAGCAGCGCCAGTGGAGATCATGGCTCGGACATTCATTCCGCTCACGAACAACGCGCGTGCTCTCTCCGGAGCTCGGCGCGCGGAATTGACCGTGACGGCCAAAGACAGTGTCCTTGCAGATCTTCCGAGCGCCGGTTCGCAGCTCTTTGAACGCACCAACGCTGGATCCGCGCGAGTCACGGTCGCTGCCGATTCCAGTTCAATTGCCCTTGCATCTGATGCGTCCGATGCCCGATTCACCCGCGCAAGCGTCATGGCCGACAGTGATGATCCGGCTATTCGTGAGTTTGCCAAGAAGTCGTTGGTTGGATGTGCGGCAATTCCATTGGCGCGTGCGGATGCGCTTCGATCAGCAGTCAATCGAGCCATCACGAACAAGAATCTGGCAAGCGGATTTGCCACTGCCAGTGAGGCGCTGAAGTCCCGCTCCGGTGACTGCACTGAGCATGCGGTACTTCTCTGCGCACTCCTTCGAACGCAAGGGATTCCAGCGCGAGTTGCATCG
Organism: Phycisphaerales bacterium; assembly: GCA_044349615.1. Lineage (GTDB taxonomy): Bacteria > Planctomycetota > Phycisphaerae > Phycisphaerales > SM1A02 > UBA966. The sequence continues at coordinate 170 of JBIKQN010000031.1, read as the reverse complement.
GGGCTCCTCTATGTTTCTGACGCCGGAGCCATTCGCAATGCATACGGATGGCACATGTGGACACAAGCAATGATCGACGGCAAGTGGATCGATCTTGACGCGGTCCTTCCATCTAGCGGACCGCGCTTCGACGCATCTCACCTACTGACTGGATTGAGCGCAGCGGACGG
>JBIKQN010000360.1:0-2749 GCA_044349615.1 Phycisphaerales bacterium | reverse complement strand
CTTCCCTTCACGCGCCTTGGCTGCAAAGCCGCGGATCGCCTGCTCAATCTCCGCGAAACTCAGAAGTTCCGCATTGCGCAGTACCGGCACCACCAATCCGCGATCGGTTCCTACTGCAATGGAGACGTCGGAGTAATCGTGATACTCAACTTCATCCCCCGCGATGTACGCGTTGACTTTCGGGAATCGCTTCAGCGCACTGCAGCACGCCTTCACGAAGAAACTCATGAAGCCCAGGCTCACGCCATGATGCTTCTCGAAACTCTCTTTGTGCTCGGAGCGCAAGCGCATGACTTCCGTCATGTCACATTCATTGAATGTGGTGAGCATCGCAGCGGTGTGCTGCGCCTGCACCAAGCGCTCAGCAATGCGCTGCCTGATCTTTGGCATCTTCTCGCGCCGAACGCCACGCGCGCCAGCAACCGCCATTGGCGCCGCAACTGGCACTACCTTCTTCACCGGAATGGCAATCGTTGACACGGCGGTAGCCGCGCGCTCAACATCAGCCATGACGATTCGCCCGGATGTTCCACTGCCAGTCACCTTGGCTAGGTCCACGCCCTTATCGGCAGCAACCTTCTTCGCAAGCGACGAAGCCTTCTTTCCATCCACTGGCTCGGCGATCACGGTGGTCGCCACCGCAGCCACGGCCGCTGCTGGCGCCGCCGCTGCCGCCGCTCCCGCCTTCGCTGCGCCGCCCGCTGGCTTAGCCACAGAGGTATCGATCGCCCCAATTGGCGACCCAACCTTCTGCTCTGAGCCGGACTGCACCTTCACGCGCAGGACACCCGCCGCGGGTGCGCGCACTTCGAGCGTGGCCTTGTCGCTCTCAATGTCGACGAGGACCTCATCGGTCTCCACCCAGTCGCCATCTTGTTTATGCCACTGACCGAGCGTGACCTCGGTGATCGATTCGCCTGGGCTTGGAACCACAATGTCCAACATGTCATTCTCCATGCGCGTTACGCGCGGTGTCATTCTTCCAGGACGCGCCGCTTAGTGCGCGTTCCTGCCTTTGCCCGACGAGGGATTCTGCCTTGCATTCGCTTTCGCATCAGTTTCGGCGCCATTGCCTGCAGGTGCACCTACAGCCGCCGCCACAATCTTTGCCTGTTCCTTGGCGTGGCGCTTGGTGCTGCCCACTGCCGAACTCGCCTGAGCCGGTCGGCCAACATAAGTCGGCGTGCTTCCAAGATGCGACAAGAACTTTCCAAGCATGGACTGCCAAGCACCAGCATTTTCTGGCTCTTCCTGCGCCCACACGATGTCCGCGCCACGGTACTTCGCCGCTTGTGCACGAATCTCCTCGGCGGGGAACGGGGTCAACTGCTCGACACGCACAATGGCCACTGTGTTGTTGCCATTCTCACGTCGCTGCGCATCAAGCTCGTAGAAGATCTTTCCGGTGCAGAACACCAATTTCTTCACGCGCGATGCATCAGGCTTCGCAGGATCGCCGATCACGGTCTGGAATTGCCCGTGCGTCAACTCTGCCATCGGGCTTTGTGCGGCAGTCAATCGCAACATGCTCTTGGGGGTCATGACCACAAGCGGCTTGCGGAAATTGCGCTTCATCTGCCGGCGCAAGACATGGAACACCTGCGCGGTGGTCGATGGATAAACCACTTGGATGTTCTCATCCGTGGACTGCTGTAGGAAGCGCTCCATGCGACCGCTCGAGTGCTCAGGGCCTTGACCCTCATAGCCGTGCGGCAAGAAGAGCGTGAGGCCCGATGACCGGAACCACTTGGACTCAGCAGCCACTACAAACTGGTCGAAGATCACCTGTGCGCCGTTGGCGAAGTCACCAAACTGCGCTTCCCAGATCACCAATGCGCGGGGGTCAACCAACGAATATCCATATTCGAATCCAACGCACGCGCATTCGGTCAGCGGCGAATTGAACATCTCAAAGCGCCCCTTGGCTCCCTTGAGATGCTTCAGTGCCATCCATTCCTCGCCCGTCTCTTGATCAAAGAGAGCCGCGTGACGATGACTGAATGTCCCGCGCTTCACGTCTTGCCCTGTGATGCGGATGGTGTCGCCGTCTTCTACTAATGAGCCATAGGCCAGTAGTTCAGCCAACGCCCATTCCACGCCACCGTCCTCGACTGCCGCGCGTGACTGCACGCCCTTGGCAACCGTCTTGTGCGCAGTGAATCCCTCAGGAACGACCGCAAGTTGCACGGCAAGCGCCTTGAGAGCCCGTGCGGACACGCCGGTTTCCACCGGGTCATCGCTCCACGATCCCGTCATGCCCTTCCATGCCCCTTCGAACGGCGCATGCCCTGGCTCCATCGGCTTCGTCTTTGCGCGCTGTTGCGCTGCATCAAGCGATGCGAAGAGCGCCTTGGTCTGCACTTCGAGCGCATCCGCCCCGATCACGCCTTCAGCAACCAATCGTTGCGCATAGCGCGCGGCTACTGGGGTGGCGTTTCGAATCCGTCGGTACAGGAGCGGCTGCGTGAAGTTTGGCTCATCAGTTTCGTTGTGGCCATTCTTGCGCCAGCACCACATGTCAATGAACACATCTTCACCAAAGGCGGTTCGCCATTCCGAAGCAAGGCGTGCCACGAAATCACACGCTTCAGCATCGCCACCATTGACATGGAAGACGGGCGCTTCAACCATCTTGGCGACATTGGTGCAGTACGGACCCATGTAGGAGTCACTGCTGTCCGTAGTGAAGCCAACTTGGTTGTTGATGACAATGTGCACCGTTCCGCCCACGTCGTATCCAACAAGGCCA